>NZ_FOCS01000001.1:31897-147760 GCF_900110155.1 Methylobacterium sp. UNC300MFChir4.1
TACGGCGCCGGCTTCTTCTACATCCCCGGCACCGACACCTGCCTGCGTCTCTCCGGCCGCGCCCGGTTCGAGGGCGGCTACATGACCAGCTACTCGCGGCAGGGCACCAACGGCGACACGTCGGGCTACCAGGGCCGGATGCGCATCAACCTCGATGCCCGCACCCAGACCGCCTACGGCACCCTGCGCGCCTTCGTGCGCCTCGATGCCGGCTCCCGCACCGGCTACTCCGGCGTCGGCACCTCCGGCACCCAGCAGCGCATCGGCCAGGCCTTCCCGGGCCTCGGCATCGACCAGTTCGGCCGCGCCCAGCAGTTCGTCAACGTCGACAAGGCCTTCATCCAGTTCGCCGGCATGACCGCCGGTCGCGCCTCGTCGTTCTTCGACTTCTACGCCCACGACTTCGAGTTCGCCGGCGCCACGCTCGGCTCCGACATCGCCTCGACCAACCTGCTCGCCTACACGGCCACGCTCGGCAACGGCCTGTCCGCCACGATCTCGGCCGAAGACCCGGTCTTCCGCCGCAGCCCGATCTTCTCGCAGACCAACAACCCGGCCGGCGTGACGAACAACTCCAACATCGTCAATTTCGCTCAGACGAACGCTCCGGCCGAGGTGTTCATCGGCTACACCAACGGCGTGCCGACCCGGTACAGCTTCGTCGACGTGATCCAGCGCTCGCGCATGCCCGACGTCGTCGGCGCCCTGCGCCTCGACCAGGCCTGGGGTTCGGCTCAGGTCTCGGCCGCCGTCCACGAGCTGAACGTCGGCAACGTCGCCAACGGCGCCGGCACCGGCACCGGCTCGAACATCAGCATCCCCCACACCAGCAACTCGTACGGCTGGGCGGTGCAGGGCGGCCTGAAGATCAACACGCCGTTCATCGCGCCGGGCGACGCCCTCTACCTGCAGGGCGCCTACGGCTCCGGCGCCCAGATGTACACCGGCTACTGCGCGTTCAGCGGCTGCTACTCGCAGAACCCGACCACCATCCAGGGCCAGAAGTTCGCGCAGTACATCAACGACGCCACGCTCAACCCGTTCACAGGCCAGATGGAGCAGTCGACGAGCTTCACCGCGACGGCCTCGTACCTCCACTACTGGACGCCGGAGTGGCGCTCGGCCTTCTTCGGGTCGTACGGTGAGATGAACTACAGCAGCGGCGCCCGTCTGGCCCAGGGCGCGGCCTTCGCGCTGGCCAACAACACCGGTGCCAACTCCTTCGGCGTGAACGCCGTCGGCGTGCCGGGCACCCGGTTCTACCAGCTCAGCGAGGCGCTGCGCGACACCTACCAGTTCGTGGCCGGCGGCAGCATCATCTGGTCGCCGGTCGAGGACCTCGATATCGGTGTCGAGGGCTTCTACACCCAGATCGGCGTCAAGAACGGCCGCGTGATCGACCGCGACAAGAGCCCGACGGCCTACGCGAACGTCGCCGGCATCAACAACGGCACCTTCGTGCCGCGGACCACGACGGCGGACAGCGTCTCCACCTTCCGCTTCCGCGTCCAGCGCGACTTCTGATCCCCGATCGGGACCGGTTCGCCCTCCAAAGCTTCCCGGTCCTGATGTCCCCGTGCAAAGGGACCCCACTGAGCCCGGCCTCGCGGCCGGGCATTTTCGTATCCCCGATCGCGTCGGGTCGCGCCCCGCCCGAAGGCGGGGCGCCGCGCTCAGCGGCCCGCGTTGCCGTCGCGCAGGGTGCCGGTCGGCTCCTGCACGTGCGCCTCGAGGAACCAGAGGTGCTTGTCGACCGCCCGCGAGATCTCGGTGAACAGGTCGGCCGTGTCGGGGTCGCCCGCCTCGTCGGTCTCGTCGATGTTCTGCCGGACCGCGTTGGCGTAGGCGGCGTAGCTGTCGATCAGCGCGGCGATGTGGTCGGCGATGGCGTAGATGCCGGTCGGGTAGGCCGGCAGCTTGGTTCGCTCGGCGACCGCCTGGGTCGAGCCGAAGGCCGTGGCGCCGAGCTGGACCGCGCGCTCGGCGACGCTGTCGTTCAGCTCGTCGAGTTGGGTGCGGAACCCGTCGAGCATCTCGTGGACGCCGATGAACTGCGGCCCCTTGAGGTTCCAGTGGGCCTGCTTGATCGCCAGCGCGAGGTCGATGCCGTCCGCGAGCCGGGCGTTGAGCGCCTCGATCGAGACCTTCTTGGCGTTCGAGTCGGTGTTGTTGCGGGTCTTGTGCGTCCGCGGGGTGTTGCTGGTGCCGGTGTCGGCCATGCTCTCGCTCCGTGAGCCGGGAAGGTTCGGATGCGAAAAGTGCCGATCGGCCCCCGGGTTCCCGCAGGCGCGAAGGATCCGAGGGCGGGCAGCGGCTTTGCCGCGGTCGGGCCGCGGTCAGGCCCCTCAGCGGCGGCGGCCTGGGCGGGCCATCCAGTCGGACCGGTTGCCGCGGGGCAGGGCGTCGCCGACCTGGATGCGCGACAGTTCCGCCGTGCGCGCGGCGATCCAGCCGGCATGCTCGGCCACCGGGGTCACGGCGGTGAAGCCGCCGCAGGCGGTCCGGCGCGCGCCCTGCTGCAGGGCGCCGCTCGACCAGCTCACCACGCCGACGATCCGGTAGCCGCCGGGGCCGCCGGTCAGGATCGGGCCGCCGGAATCGCCCAGGCAGGCGCCGGCGCCCGAGGTCTCGGCCATGCGCCGCCGGTCGGTGACGACGGTGACCCTGTTGGCGACCTGGAGCGAGCCGATCGACACGAGGTGGGCGAGCCGCAGGATGCGCGCCGAGTTCCGCCGGTTCTCGGCCACTACGCCGAAGCCCGCGATGTCCACGGGCTGCCCGTCGGTGATCGAGCCCGCGCCCCGGGGATCGAGGGGCACGTAGTCGTCGCCGAGCGGGCGCTCGAGCTTGAGCAGCGCCAGGTCGACGCCGGGCTGGTCCTCGGGGGTCGTCCCGGGCACGAAGTCCGGGTGCATGGAGGCGGTGATCACCGCGGTCCGGTGCTGGCGGAAGTTCCGGTCGACGCTGATCACCGTGTAGCCGGCCGGCCGCATCACGCAGTGGGCCGCGCTCAGCACGAGGTCCGGGGCGATCAGGGTCCCCGAGCAGATCTCGCCCTCGGTGCTCTCGATCCGCACCACGAAGCTGCGCGCCCCGTTCGGGTCCCGCGTCGTCGTGCCGTTGATCACCGCCGCGGCGGGCGTGGGCAGCAGGCCGCCGAGGGCGCCGAGCAGCGACAGGCCCAGGAACCCGCCCCACAGGCCGCCGCGCAGGCTGCGCTCGCGGGGGCCGGCCTTTCGGATCGGGCGAGGGGACATCGGGAACTCCGGGCGCGCGCGGGCGCGGGTGGGGGACGCCGGAGGCGGCGCCGAGGGAGCCTGGGGCGAGGGGCCCCAGATCGAGTGAGCCTAGAGCAAGGCAATAGCCCGGCCAAGCTGAGGTTCCCTGCGCACGCGGCGCCGCGCCGCTACTGCGCCCAGCGCGCCGTCCGGTCCCAGCCGTCGAGCACGCGGTCGATCCAGCCCCGCTGCGGCCCCACCAGGACGCCCTGGGTGAGGCCGCCGCAGGCGCCCCCGATCCAGGCCGACAGGGCCAGCACCGCCCCGTCCGGTCCCGCGATCGGGCCGCCGGAATCGCCCTGGCAGGCGCCGCCGCCCGCGCCCTTCAGCCAGACCAGGATGCGGCTCGGCCCGTAGGGCTCGATCACCGGCAGGCCGAGGCTGCGGTAGGTGCCGGTGGAGCGCGGGTCGCCGGGCTTGGCCGCGCCGTAGCCCGACAGGGTCAGGGTCTCGCCCGCCCGCGCCGGGGCGGCGCTCAGGGTCACGGGCGCGAAGCGCGGCGGCAGCGGCGTCTCGGTGCGCAGCAGCGCGAGATCGACGGAGCGCCGCCGGGAAGCGGCCGCGCCGGCGTCGTAGCCCGGATGGACCGCCTGGGCGGTGACGTCGACGAGCACCGGCGCCCCGGCGGCGTCGCGGAAATGGACGCGGTGCTCCTTGGCGTCGGCGAGACAGTGGCCGGCGGTCAGCACCGTGTCGGGGGCGAGCACCACGCCGGTGCAGACGCCGCCCTTCGACGACAGGACCATCACGGCCCCGCCGGCCGGCGCCTCGGTGCCGCCGACCACCGCCCGCGCCGGGACGGCCGCGAGCGCCGGGATCGCCATCAGGATCGCCGTGACGGTCGCTACCCGCGCGGTGCGGGCCGCCGGGCGGCGCTTCGAGATCGGCATCGGACCACCTGCAGAGAGACGCGCGATGATCCCGTTACGCATCGCTGCCGCCGCCGTCGAGCCGGTGGGCGTGCCCGACCTGCGCGCCTACCTGCGCGTCGACTCCGACGCGGGCGCCGACGAGGACGGCCTGCTCCAGGCCCTGATCGCGGCGGCCCGCGCGAGCCTGGAGATCGAGACCCGGCGGATCCTGGTCCCGGGTCGGTACCGGATCGCCCTGACGGCCTGGCCGCCGGACGGGCAGGTGCCGCTGCCCCTGAGCCCGCTGGTCGCGATCCTCCGCGCCGGCCTCGCGGACCCGTCCGGAGGCGTCACCGACCTCGACGCCGGGCTGGTGCGCCTCGGCCCCGACCCGGACGGGGCGCCGTCCCTGCAGGTGGATCCGGCCGCGCCGGATCCCGCCGGCCGCACCATCCTGATCGAGGTCGCGGCCGGGTACGGCGGCGACGGGCCGCCGCTCCCCGAGCCCCTGCGCCTCGCGATCCTGCGCCTCGCCGCCGCCCGCTACGAGCGTCGCGGCGACGAGCCCGACGCCGCCCGCACCGACGCCGCCGCGCTCGGCGCGCCGTTCCGGCGCCTGCGGCTGTGATCCTCGCACCCGGAGCTTCCCCGATGGCGACCTCGTTCCAACGCCCGCCCCTCGGCGCGCGGCGGCGCCGCTTCGTGCTCGAGCGGCCCCTGGAGGAGCCCGACGGGTTCGGGGGCGTGCTGCGCCGTTACGTGGCCGGCCCGGTCCTGTGGGGCGCGATCGCCCCGGCGGGACTCGCCGACCGAACGGCCGGCGGCCGCACCGACACGCGGCCCGCCTACCGCGTCACCCTGCGGAGCCGGGCCACGCTCGACCCGACCATGCGGCTCGCCGCCGGGCCGCGCCGCTTCGCGATCCGCGCCGTCGCCGAGCCCGACGCGCGGGGCCGCGACCTGATCTGCCACGTCGAGGAGCTGCCCGGGGAGGGGCGGTCGTGAGCGATCCGGGCCCGCTCCTGGCGCTCCGCGCCGGCCTGATCGCCCGCTTCGCCGCCGACGCCGCTCTGGCCGCGCTGCTGGGCGGCCGCGTCCGGCTCTACGACGAGCCGCCGCGGGGCACGCTCCCGGTCTACGCGGTGTTCGGCGACGCCGAGATCGCGGACGAATCCGTCGACGGCGCCGAGCGCCACCGGCACAGCCACGCGATCGCGGTGATCGCCCAGGCGGGCTCGGTGCGCACCGCCCTCGACGCCGCTTCGCGCATGGCGGCGCTCCTCCGGGACGCCCCGACGCCCCTCGTCCTGCCGCTGGCCGGCTGCCGGCTCGTGACCCTCCGGGTGCGGGCCGTCCGCGCCCGGCGCGACGCCCAGACCGGCGAGGCCAGGGCGACCCTGACGGTCGAGGCCGTCACCGAGAATCTGTGAGGAGGGTGCCGATGGGCGCGCAGAAGGGCAAGGACCTGCTGATCCGGGCCGGCGACGGTGCGGGCGGCTTCGCGGCGGTGGCGGGCCTGCGCAGCCGCCAGATCACCCTCAACGCCGAGACCGTCGACGTCACCAACGCCGATTCCGCCGGGCGCTGGCGCGAGCTGCTCGCCGGGGCCGGGGTGCGGCGGGCCGCGATCGCCGGCTCGGGCGTGTTCCGCGACCAGGCCTCGGACGCGCGCCTGCGCCTGCTGTTCTTCGAGGGCGCGGTCGAGGTGTTCCAGATCGTGATCCCGGCCTTCGGGATCCTGGAGGGGCCGTTCCAGATCGCGAGCCTGGAGTACCGGGGCGACCATGCCGGCGAGGTCACCTTCGACATGAGCCTCGAATCCGGCGGCGCGCTCGCCTTCGCGGCGGTCTGAGCGCCGTGGCCAACCGGATCCGCGGCGAGGTGCCGCTCACCCTCGGCGGGCGGCGCTACACGCTCTGCCTCACCCTCGGCGCGCTCGCCGAGCTGGAGACCGCGCTCCAGGCCGGCGACCTCGCGGGCCTCGCCGCGCGCTTCGCCGGCGGGCGCGTCTCGGCCCGCGACCTGATCGCCCTCCTGGGCGTCGCCCTGCGGGGCGGCGGCCACGACCTCGACGACGCGGCGGTGGCGCGGCTTCCGCTGGCGGGCGGGCTCGACGCCGTCTCGGCCGCCCTGGGCGACGTCCTGGCGGCGGCCTTCGGGGAAGCGCCGGGCGGGGAGGCGGCGGGTGGGGAGGCGCCGGGCCCGGCAAACCCTCCCTAGGGCCGGACGCGGACAAGCCGCCGCGTCCGGCCCCGGGCCGCTTCCCCTGGGACGACGCCCTCTCCCTCGGCTTCGGCGCGCTGGGTTGGCGGCCGCGCGACTTCTGGTCGGCGACCCCGCGGGAGTTCGCCGCGGCGCTCGGCCGGCGCGCCGGCCCGGAGCCTCTGTCCCACGCCGCCTTCGCGCGGCTCCTCGCCGCCCATCCCGACCCACCGTGAGGCACCGCCATGGCCGAGACCGACCCGCAGGGGGACCCGCTGTCCGACGACCGGATCCGGCAGCTCGAGACCCTGGACCGGCTGGCGCAGAGCTTCGGCCGCAGCCTCGACACCGCCCTGACCCGCGGGGCCGCGTCCGGCCGCAGCCTCGACGGCGTGCTCGGCACCATCGGGGCGCGCCTCGCCGGCGTGGCGGCGCGGGCGGCGGCCGGGCCGATCCAGGCGGGCCTCACGGGCCTCATCGGCGCGATGCTGGGCTCCGGCGCGGAGACGGGCTTCGCCCGCGGGGGCGTGTTCCGGGGCGGCCGCGTCCAGCCCTTCGCCGCCGGCGGCGTCGTGGCCGCGCCGACCTACTTCCCCATGGCGGGCGGCGCCGGCCTGATGGGCGAGGCCGGCCCGGAGGCGATCCTCCCCCTCGGCCGCGGGCCGGACGGTCGCCTCGGCGTGGCCGCGGGCGGCGCCGCGGCGCGGCCGGTCTCCGTGACGGTCAACATCGCGACCCCCGATCCAGGCGCCTTCCGCCGCTCGGAGGCGCAGGTGACCGCGAGCCTCGCCCGGGCGGTGGCGCGCGGCCAGCGGGCGACGTGACGGCGGCCGGCACGGCCGCCGCGCGGCCCGTCGCGGGTCACGCCGCCCTGCGCGCCTCCGTCTCCCGCGCCCGGCTGGTGCGGCCGTCGACGCTCACCGGCGCGACGCCCTGGATCGTCACGCGGCGGACCACGCGGGGCGCCTCGCCGTAATCGTCCACCGCCCGGTGGACCGTGGCGCGGTTGTCCCAGATCGCCACGTCGCCCGTCCGCCACGACCAGCGCACGGTGTTCTCGGGCCGGGTCGCGTGGTCGTGGAAGATCGCCAGCAGGTGCTGCGAATCCGCGGTGGTCAGGCCCAGGATCCGCTGGATGAAGTGGCCGACGATCAGCGAGCGCTCCCCGGTCTCCGGGTGGACGTGGACCAGCGGGTGCTCGGTCTCGAACACGGTCCTGGTGAACACCTCGTCGTAGCGCCGCCGCCCGGCCTCCGACACGTTCACCCGGCCGCCGACATAGTCGTAGACGTTCGAGTGCAGCGCCCAGAGCTTGTCGGCGAGGTCGCGCAGGGGCTGGGGCAGGTCCGCGTAGGCCGCCGCCGTGTTGGCCCAGAGCGTGTCGCCGCCGTGGGGCGGCAGCGTCACGGCCCGCAGGATCGAGAGCGCCGGGTAGGCCGGCACGAAGGTCACGTCGGTGTGCCAGGAACTCGCCCGCTCGCCCCGGCTGCCGTCGATGTCGAGGATTCCCGCCGTGCCGGCGAGGGAGGGCACGGTCGGATGCGGGACGAGGTCGCCGAGGCGCCGGCCGAACGCCTCCTGCCCGGTCTCGTCGAGGTCCTGGTCGCGGAAGAACACCACCTTGTGGGTGTTCAGCGCCTGCCGGATCGCCGCGACCGTCCCGTCGTCCAAGTCTCCCGAGAGGGCGACGCCGCGGATCTCCGCGCCGATGCGGCCGGCGACGCGGCGGATGTCGAGGGCGGGGGCGGATGCGTGCAGGGGCTGGGGGATGGCGCTCATCGGAAGGTTTCCCTGGCAGAACGGCGCCGCGTCGTGCGGATCGCGCGGTGAACCGAGATGTGCGGACCGAGAGGACTTCGGAGAACATCCGATTCGGTGTGGCGATCTTCGATCAACTACCGTCCCGTGTCGATGAACGGCGCTTTTGATTTTCCGGCGTCTCTCGGAAGACTTTTTTGAGCTGCTCCGATCCGGCAGCGATACCGTTCCCCGGGCGTCACGCGGGATCTGCGGCCCGGCCTCCGTCCTCGCGGGCGGAGCGAAGCGATCCCGGAGCGCCACGGTCACGGATGTCGCGCTGCCCTGGGTCGCGTCGCTGCGCTCGCGAGGACGCCCCGGAAGACCGGCGCGGCCCTGTCGCCACCCGAACCGGAGAGGCCCGCCATGGCCGACGATTTCCACGAGGTGCTGTTCCCACTCGACGTCTCGCTGCGCGCCGGCGGCGGCCCGCAGCGGCTCACCGAGATCGTGACCCTGGCCTCGGGCCGGGAGCACCGGAACGGCCGCTGGGCCGATTCCCGCCGCCGCTACGAGGCCGGGTTCGGGATGCGCGGCCTCGACGCCCTGCACGCCGTGCTGGCCTTCTTCGAGGAGCGGCGCGGGCGGCTCTACGGATTCCGGTTCCGCGACCGGGTCGACGACCGCTCCGGGCCGCCCGGCCGGCCGACCGGTCCCCTCGACCAGCCGCTGGGCACCGGCGACGGCGCCACCGCGTTCTTCCCGCTGGTCAAGACCTACGGGTCCGGCTTCGCGCCCTACCGGCGCCGGATCGCCAAGCCGGTGGCGGGCAGCGTCCGGGTCGCGGTGGCGGGCCGGGAGGTCGAGTCCGGCGCCTTCGCGTGCGACCCGACGACCGGCCTCGTCACCTTCGCGGCGGGCCGCGTCCCGCCGCCCGGCGCCGCCGTGACGGCGGGCTTCGCCTTCGACGTGCCGGTCCGCTTCGACACCGACGACCTGACCATCGACCTCGCGGCCTTCGCGGCGGGCGAGATCCCGAAGGTGCCGCTCGTCGAGATCGTGCCGTGAGGGGAGCACCATGCGCGACATCCCGGAGGCCTTCGCGGCCCATCTCGCGGGGGGCGTGACCACCCTGTGCCGCTGCTGGTCCCTGCGGCGGCGGGACGGGGCGACCCTCGGTTTCACCGACCACGATCGCGACCTCACCGTCGCGGGCCTCGTCCACGCCGCTCGGACCGGGCTGGAGGCGGCCGAGGCCAGCGCCGAGCTCGGCTTCGCGGTCTCGGGCGGCGACGTGGCCGGGGCGCTCAGCGGCCTCGGCCTCACCGAGGCCGACATCGCCGGGGGCCTCTACGACGGCGCCGCCGTGGAGACCTGGCTGGTCGACTGGAGCGACACGGAGACCCGGCTCCTCCTCGACGTCGCCACGATCGGCGAGGTGCGCCGGGACGGCGACGCCTTCGTGGCGGAGCTGCGCGGCCTCGCGCACCGGCTCGGGGCCGAGCGGGGCCGCACCTACCGGGCGACCTGCGGCGCCGATCTCGGCGATGCCCGATGCCGCGTTGACCGCGCCGCGTGGACGACGGCCGGCCGGGTGACCGGCGTCCCGGAGCCGGCCACGCTCGCGGCGGCGCTCGCCGGGTCCTTCGCGGACGGCCTGTTCACCGGCGGGCGCCTGACCTGGACGACGGGCGCCAATGCCGGGCTCGGGGCGGACGTGCGCCTCCAGCTCGGGCCGCTGATCGAGCTCTGGACGGTGCCGCCCCGGCCGATCGCCGCCGGCGACGGGTTCAGCCTGACGGCCGGGTGCGACAAGCGCCTCACCACCTGCCGCGACCGCTTCGCCAACGCGGTCAACTTCCAGGGCTTCCCGCACATGCCCGGCAACGACGCGGTCATGCGGGCGGTCCCCGGTTCGGACCCCATCCTCGACGGCGGGAGTCTCTACCGATGAGCGCGATGCGGCGCGAGATCGGCCGAGAGATCGGTGTTGCGGCGCTCGGCGAGGCGCGGCTCTGGCTGGGCACGCCCTACCGCCACCAGGCGTCGCTGCGCGGCGTGGGCTGCGACTGCCTGGGCCTGCTGCGCGGGGTCTGGCGCGGGCTCTACGGCGCCGAGCCGGAGGTGCCGCCGCCCTATTCCGGCACCTGGGCGGAATCGGCCGCGCCCGGGACCGACCCGCTCACCGAGGCGGCCGCCCGCCACCTCGTGCCGGTGCCCGGATCCCGGGCGGACTTGGCGCCGCGGCCGGGCGACGTCCTGCTCTTCGCCTTCCGCCGCCACCTGCCGGCCCGCCACTGCGCCATCGCCACCGGCGCCGGCGCGATGATCCACGCCCACGACGGGGCCGCCGTCACCGAGGTCGCGCTCACCGGATGGTGGCGGCGGCACGCGACGGGGGTGTTCCGGTTTCCGGCGCGCTGCGGCGCCTACGAGGAACGCGTCGATACGGTGAGCTTGACGCCGAGCACGTCCATGATCTTGCGGACCGTCTCGTAGCGGAGCTTCGAGCCCGGCGTCAGCGCCTTGTAGAGGCTCTCCCGACCGACACCCGCTTCCCGGGCGATCTGCGCCATGCCGCGTGCCTTCGCGACATCGCCCAGGGCCGCGATGAACAGCTCGGGGTCGGGGTCGTCGAGCGCCGCCGCCAGGTATTCGGCAATCGCCTCCTCACTGTCGAGGAATTCCGAGGCGTCGAACGGTGTGAAACGCATCAGGTGATTCCGTCGAGAGAGGCGGCCATGGATTTGGCCCTCTGAATGTCCCGGGTCTGGCTGGACTTATCGCCGCCGCACAGGAGCAGGTACGTTACCTCGCCGCGTCGGACATAGTACACGCGAAAGCCCGGGCCATACGGGATCCGCATCTCGAACACACCTGCCCCGACCGGTTTGGCATCCCCGAAATTGCCGAACCCCGCGCTGCGGATACGTGCCGCGATGCGCGCCCTGTCGCGGTGATCCTTCAGGCCCGTGAGCCAAGTCCGGAAGGTATCGGACAGCAGGATCGTCGTCACCGGTCGAACGTATCCGATCGGATACGGACCGGCAACCCGTCCACGCGATACCGCCATCAGATCCGGAGCCCCGCCATGGCGACGCTGATCCTGTCCTCGGCCGGCGCGGCGGTCGGCACCGCCCTCGGAGGCCCGATCGGCGGCCTGGTCGGGCGGGCGCTCGGCTCCGTCGCGGGCGCGGCCCTCGGCGGCGCCCTGTCGGGGGCCGGGCGGCACGCGCGCTTCGTCGAGGGGCCGCGGCTCGCCGACGTGGCCGGGCTCACCTCCACCGAGGGCGATCCGATCCCGCGGGTCTACGGGCGGGCGCGGATCGGCGGCACCCTGATCTGGGCGACCCGACCGCTGGAGGTCGCCAACACCACCGTCGCCCGCGCGGCCGCACCCTCCAAGGGCCTGGGCGGGCTCGCGGGCGGCCCGAGGACCGTCACCACCCGCTACAGCTACTTCGCCAACCTCGCGGTCGGCCTGTGCGAGGGCGAGATCGCCTGCGTCCGCCGGATCTGGGCGGACGGGCGGGAGATCGACCAGGCCGGCCTGACCCTGCGGGTCCATACCGGCGGCCCCGGCCAGGAGCCGGACCCGCTGATCGTCGCCAAGGAGGGCGCGGAGAACGCGCCCGCCTATCGCGGCCTCGCCTACGCGGTGTTCGAGAACCTCGCCCTCGCGGCCTTCGGCAACCGCGTCCCGCAATTCGCCTTCGAGGTGATCCGCCCGGTCAACGGCCTGTTCGACCGCGTGCGCGCCGTCGACCTGATCCCCGGCGCCAGCGAGTTCGGCCTCGATCCAGACCGCGTCACCGTCGATCTCGGGCTCGGCCGCACCGAGGCCGCCAACCGGCACCAGCTCCAGCGCGGCACCGACGTGATCGCCTCCCTCGACGCGCTCCAGGCGCTGTGCCCGAATCTGCGCCGGGTCGCCGTGGTGGCGACGTGGTTCGGCACCGACCTGCGGGCGGGATCCTGCCGGGTCGTGCCCAAGGTCGAGGCCGCCGACAAGCGCGCCCGGCCGGAGGATTGGCGCGTCGCCGGGATCGCACGCGACCGGGCCGAGACGGTCTCGACCCTGCCGGACGGCAGCCCGGCCTACGGCGGCACGCCGGCGGATGCGGGCCTGACCCGGCTGATCGCCGAGCTGGCGCGCCGGGGGCTGGCGGTGTCGCTCTACCCGTTCGTCATGATGGACGTGCCGGCCGGCAACGCGCTCCCCGATCCGCACGCCCCCGGCGCCGCGCAGCCCGCCTATCCCTGGCGCGGCCGCATCACCTGCGATCCGGCCCCGGGCCTTCCGGGGAGCCCGGACGGGACCGCCGCGGCCGACGCGCAGGTCGCGGCCTTCTTCGCGGGTGGCTACCGCGACGCGGTCCTGCACTACGCCGACCTCGCGGCCGGCTGGGCGGCCTCGGGCACGGCCCTCGCGGCCTTCGTGATCGGCAGCGAGCTCGTCGGCCTGACCCGGGTGCGCGGCGCGGCCGGCTACCCGGCGGTGCGGGCCCTGCGCGACCTCGCCGCCGCGCTCCGCGACCGCCTCGGCCCGGCCGTCACCCTGGTCTACGCGGCGGACTGGACCGAGTACGGCGCCCATGTGGGCGACGGCGGCGCCACCGTCCGCTTCCCCCTCGACGACCTGTTCGCCGACCCGCATATCGGCGCCGTCGGGATCGACTGGTACCCGCCCGTCTCCGACTGGCGCGACGACCCGGACCACGCCGACCTCGCGGTGACGGGCGACATCGCCGACCGGGCCTATCTGAAGGCCCGGGGCGCGTCCGGCGAGGCATTCGACTGGTACTACGCCGACGCGGCCGACCGCGCCGCCCAGGCCCGCCGGCCGATCACCGACGGCGCCGCCGGCAAGCCCTGGATCTACCGGGCCAAGGACCTCGTCGCGTGGTGGTCGAGCCCGCACGTGGAGCGCGACGGCGGCGTCGAGACCCGCACCACCGCCTGGGTGCCGGCCGGCAAGCCGATCTGGCTCACCGAGATCGGCGTTCCGGCGGTGGACAAGGGCACCAACGGCCCCGACGTCTTCCCGGACCCGAAATCGTCCGAGAGCGCCTTCCCGCCGGAATCCCGCGCCCTGCGCGACGAGCTGATCCAGCTCCGCGGGCTGGAGGCCGTGATCGCGCGGTTCGACCCGGCCGTGCCGAGCTTCCGGGAGGCCGACAACCCGGTCTCGCCGGTCTACGGCGGCCGCATGGTCGATCCCGGCGGGATCTTCGTCTGGGCCTGGGACGCGCGGCCCTTCCCGGCCTTCCCGACGGTGCGGGGCGTCTGGGCCGACGCCGCCAACTGGCGGGTCGGCCACTGGATCACCGGCCGGATCGAGGGCTGCGACCTCGACCTGCTGGTCCAGCGGATCCTCGCGGATTTCGGGTTCGACGCGCCGGTCTCCGTGGAGGCCGCCGCCTATCTCGACGGCTACGTGATCGACCGGCCGCTCACGGCGCGGGGCGCCCTGGAGACCCTCGCGGAGGTCTACGGCCTCGACGTCTCGGCGGTGGCCGGGACCCTGCGGCTGCGCGGTCCCCGCCGCGACCGGCCCGTGATCCTGGCCGAGACCGACCTCGTCCGGCTGTCGGAGGAGCGGCCGGTCCTGCACCAGGTCCGGGCCGAGGAGAGCGGCCTGCCGCGCTCCGTGGACCTCGGGATCACCGATTCCGAGAGCCCGGATTACCGGCGCGCCGCGGCCTCGGCCGTGCGGCCCGCCGGCCTGCGGCGGCGCCAGACCCGGATCGAGGCGGCGATCGTCACCCGCCGGGAGACCGCCGACGGCTTGGCCGAGGCGCTGCTCGACCGGCTGATCGCGGCCCGCGACACCGCGGTGTTCACGCTGAGCCCGCGCCGGGTCGAGCTGGAGCCCGGCGACCTCCTGGCGGTCCCGGCCGACGTGCCCGGCGGCGCGGTCCTGCGCCGGATCGACCGGATCGACGACGCGCCCACGGGCCGCCGGATCGAGGCGAGCGGCGTGCCGCCCCGGGCGGGGCCCGGGCGCGGGCTGCCCCGCGCGATGGCCCGGGCCGAGGTGGCGCCGCCCGCCTTTCCCGGCCCGCCGCTCGCCCTGGCCCTCGACCTGCCGGTCGACCGCGGCGACCCCACGGTCCTTCAGTCCTGCGCGGTGGCGGCCGAGCCCTGGCCCGGCGCGGTCGCGATCTGGCGCGCCGCTGGTGACGGGCCGCTCGCCCTGCACCGCCTCGTCGACTACCCGGCCTGCCTCGGGCGCACCCTGTCGGCGCTGCCGGCCGGCCCGCTCTGGCGCATCCAGCGGGGCGCGCATCTCGATGTCGCCCTGCGGCGCGGCGCGACGCTGGCCTCGATCGGGGCGGGCGCGATGCTGGCCGGGGGCAACCTGTTCGCCCTGCTCGGTGCGGACGGGACCGTGGAACTGCTCGGCGCCGCGTCCGCGGTCCTGACCGGGCCCGACACCTACCGGCTGTCCGGCTTCCTGCGCGGGCTCGCGGGCAGCGAAGCGGCGGCGGGGCGGGTCTCCCCGGCGGGGAGCCTGATCGTGCGCCTCGACGACGGCGCCGTGACGCCCCTGGTCGACCGGCTGGACGAGGTCGGCCGCGCGTTCCGCTACCGGATCGGGCCGGCGGATCGCGACCCGGCCGACCCGGCCTTCACCGAGATCGCCGCCACGGCCGGCCTCGCGGCGCTGACGCCGCTGCGGCCGGTCCACCTGCGGGCGCGGCGCGCGGCGGACGGCGTGCGGCTCTCGTGGATCCGGCGGGCCCGCCGCGACGGCGACGCCTGGGAGCCGGCCGAGATCCCGCTCGACGAGCCGGAAACCTACGCCGTGACGGTGTTCTCGGCCGCCGGCACGGCCCTGCGCACGCTCCGGGCCGAGGCCCAGCACTGCCTCTACGCGGACGAGGCGGCCGATTTCGGCGGCGCCCAGACGCATCTCGAAGTCGCGGTGGCGCAGATCGGTCTGGTCGCCGGCCCCGGACCCGCCCGCCGCGCCCGAATCCCCGTCCACTCGGCCTGACCGCTCGACCTGACCGCTCGACCTGACCGCCCGGGAGCCGCCCCATGTCCGACGCCACGCCCCATCTCGGCCTGCCGCTGATCGCCGCCAGCCAGGCGCAGAAGCACGTCACCCACAACGAGGCGCTCGGCCTCCTCGACGCGCTGGTCCAACTGGCGTGCCTGGACAAGGACCTCGCCGCGCCGCCGCCGGGCCCCGCGGAGGGCGACCGCTACCTCGTGGCCGCCGCCGAGCCCAAGGGCGCCTGGGCGGGGCTCGCGGGCCAGGTGGTGCGCTACGCCGACGGGGTCTGGACCGGCGCCGCACCGCGGGCCGGCTGGCTCGCCTGGCTGATCGACGAGGCCGACCTCTACGTCTTCGACGGCGCGGCCTGGACGAGCCTCCGCTGCGCGCTGACCGCGCTCCAGAGCGTCGGCCGCCTCGGGATCAACACGGCGGCCGACGCCACCAACCGCCTCGCGGTGAAGTCCGATTCCGCGCTCCTGACCTGGGACGACGCCACGCCGGGCACCGGCGACATGCGGGTCTTCGTCAACCGGAAATCCGCCGTCCGCGACGCCGCCCTGGTCTTCGAGACCGGCTACGCGGCGCGGGCGCTGCTGGGCACCCTCGGGAGCGACGACTTCACCCTGAAGGTCTCGCCCGACGGGGCCGCCTTCGCCACGGCGCTCACCGCCTCGGCGCGGACCGGCGGGATCGACTTCGCCTCGGCCGAGACCGCCCTCGCGGCCGCCCCCACCACCGACCTCGGCGCGGCCGGCACCCGGCGGGTGCTCGTCACCGGCGCGGCCCGGATCGCGAGCTTCGGCGCCGCCGGCGACCGGGAGCGGTTCGTGCGCTTCTCGGGCGCCGCGACCCTGGTCCACGATCCCGAGGCGCTGGTGCTGCCGACCCGCGCCGATCTCGTGACGGCCGCCGACGACACCTGCATCGCCACCTCGGACGCGGCGGGCCGCTGGCGCGTGCGCCACTACCAGCGCGCCGACGGGACGCCGCTCGCGACCGGCACGCAGGTGCTCGGCGCGAACGGGTCGGTGCGGCTCCCGGGCGGCCTGATCGCGCAATGGGGGCTCGTCACCGCCGCCGACGCCGATGTCGCGGTGGCGTTCGGCATCGCCTTCCCGGGGAGCTGCCTCGGCGTCTGGGCGCAGCCGGTCGCCGGCGCCGGCGACGCGCTCCACGCCGCGCAGGTCAGCGACGTGGCGGCCACCGGGTTCACGCTCCGCACCCGCCGCGCGACGGCCGGCGCGGTGGCGGGGGTCGGGTCGGTGCCGATCTACTGGCTGGCGCTGGGCGCGTGAGCGCCCGACCCCGCGGCCGCTCTCAGTCCGGAACGGCGTCGAGGGCCCGCAGCATCGCCGGCTCCACGGCCGCGTAGCCCGCGCCGTTGAGGTGGATGCCGTCGTCGGTGAAGTCTCGCCGGAGCGCGCCCGCCTCCGTGGCGAGCGGCGGCCCGTAATCGACGAGGCGGGCCGGGCCCGCCGCGCAGTAGGCGCGCAGCCACCCGTTCAGGGTGCGGATCCGCGCCACCGGCCGCAGCTCGGGGCGCCAGCCCCAGAAGTCGCTCGGCATCACGGTGCCGATCGTGAGCGGCAGCCCGGCCGCGAAGGCCATCCGCCCCATGGCCATGATGTTCCCGGCGATCGCCCGGTCCGGCACCGGGCCGCCGATCTCCGCGATGTCGTTGATTCCGCAGAGCAGATGCACGGCCCGGGCGCCGACCGTGTCCCGCAGGAAGCGCGCGCGGATCTGCCCGCTCGTCTCGCCCGGGATGCCCCGGGCGACGAAGCCGTGGCGCGCGAAGGTCTCGGCCCGCACCGCGCCCCAGGCGGCGGTGATCGAGTCGCCGATGAACACGAGCGGCCGGTCCTGTCCGCGTCCCACGCATCCCCCTCGGCGCCGCCCACGGCGCGGGCCGCCTTAGCCCGGCGCGTCCGGGGAGGCCAGTTTCCGGAGCAAGCCCATGCCGCCATCCGACCCCGCCGCGCGGGAGCCCTTCGCCGCGGCCTGCCGCCGGCTCGGCCCGCGGCTGATGCGCGATCTCGGCCTGAGCGACGTCCAGGCCGCCGGCCTGCTCGGCAATCTCGGCCACGAGACCGGCGGGTTCCGCCATCTCCAGGAGGTCGCCCCCGCAGTGCCGGGCTCCCGCGGCGGCTGGGGGCTCGCCCAGTGGACCGGGCTCCGGCGCCTCGCCATGGAGGCGTGGTGCCGGGCGCGCGGCCGCGATCCCGCCGACCCCGAGGCGGGCTACGGCTACCTCTGCGCCGAGCTGCGCGGTCCCGAGGCGCCGGCCCTCGCGGCCCTGCGGGCCACCACCACCCTCGCTGCCGCCACAGAGGCGGTCTGGCGCCGCTACGAGCGGCCCGGCGTCGTCGCGCCCGCGCGCCGCCTCGCCTGGGCGCGCCGGGCCCTCGCCGCCCTGCGCGACGGTCCCGCCGCGATGCCGGCTCAGCCGCCGGGCCGGCCCTGACCCGTCGTCACCCGATCCCGAGCCGGCCGGGTCCGCCGCGCGCTGAGAAGGAGTTCCACGATGATGCACCCGATCCGGGCGGCCGTCGCCCTGGCCATCACGGGCCTGCCGCTCGCCGCCCTCGCCGCGCCGGCCGGCGGTGCTGCGCCCGCCGTTACCCCCGTCGCCGGCCTGCTGCCGTGGGGCTACTGGCTCTCCGGCCTGCTCCAGCCGGTGACGGCCGCCCTCGTGCCGCTCGCCGCCGCCGCCGTCACCGCCGGCATCGCCCGGGTCGCGCCCTGGGCCGCCTCGGTGCTCACCCGCGACCGGATCGAGGCCGCGATCCGCGCCGGGGCCGAGTTCGGCCAGAACGCCGTGGCCGGGGCCGCCCGGGGCCGGACCGTCAGCGCCGATCTCGGCGCCGCGGTGGTGGCTGCCGGCGCCCGGCACGTGCTCGCCACCGCCCCCGCGCACGTCGTGCGGAAGGCGGGCGGCCCCGAGGGCGTGGCCGCGCGGATCTTCCGGGCGCTGCCCCTCGATCCGCAGGCGAGCGCCGCCAACGTCCTCGCCCCGGCGCTCGCGCAGCTGCGCGGGGCGGACAAGCACCCGGCCTGAGGCCGGGCCTCGCCGCTTCGGCGGCGCGAGGGGCCTCGAAACAGGGATCGTCACCATGAAGCCCCTCCGCACCGAGGCACGGCAATCCGCGCGCCCCCAGGACGCCGAGGGCGCGGGGGTCGCCCTCGGCGGGCGGCCCCGGACGATCCGCTTCCCGCCCGTCTGGCACGCGTGGTTCGCCCGGCAGTCCGAGCCGCGCCTCGCCGCCCTCGACGAGCTGGTCGACGCGCATCTCGAGCGCCGCGCGCTGCGCCGCTACCTGCGCCGGCTCAAGCACGCGACGGTGCTCGCCTTCGTCGCCGCGGCGGCGGTCGCACACTGGTTCTCCGACCAGGTCGCGTGGCTCGCCGCGCATGTCCCGGCCCTGCGGGCCCTCTGGAAGCTGCTGACGGGAGGGTGAGATGCGCCTGCTCTGGGACAGGGTTCTCGACCGGGCGTGGCTCGGCTTGGCGGCCGCCGCGGCGGTGACGGTCGCCGTCCACGAGGGTGCGGCGGTCGGCCGGCTTGCCTGGACGCTGGGGTCCGGCGGCGCCGCGCAGGCCGCGCAGGCCGCGCAGGCCGCGCAGGCCGCGCCGGCGGGGACCGGCCGGGCCGGGCCGCCGGCCCGCGCCGCGGCCTGCGGTCCCGCCCCGGCGCCGTCACCGTGAGACCGGCCGCGGCGCCTGTGGGAAGCGGCGCGCGGCGTGGAACCGGGCGCCGCCTCGGCCGTCATGTCCGCACGATGCCGCCCGCCACCGAATCGACCGCGAAGGGACTGTCCGGACCGCCGCCGACGACCGCCGGGGGCGACGCACGGCCACGTATTCAGGACGCATTCAGTGCCCTGGGCTCACATCGTCTGCCAATGCGCTACGCCATCGCCCTCGTCGCCATCAGCCTGACCGCCGCGGCCCTCGCCGCGGGCGGCCTCGGCTCCATGGCCGACGACGGGCCGGCCCCGCAGACGGGCGCGGTGTCCAGCCAGGCGCCGCTGCGGATCGAGAGCTGCCTGTCCCCCGCCGACCTGCGCGAGGAGGTCGGTGAGCGCCGGGTGATCCCGCCCGTGGCGGCGATCCGCGCCGCCCGCACGGTGATCCCGCGCGCCGAGATCCAGCGGGCGAGCCTCTGCCGTCACGAGGACGGCCTCGTCTACATGCTCACCGCCTTGCGCCGGGACGGGCATTTCGTGCACGTGATTGTCGACGCGCGCACCGGCACCGTGGCGGGACAGTATTGAGCGGGCGCCGGAACCGTTTCGGAGGGGAGTGAGCCGTGCGTCTGCTGGTCGTGGAGGATGACAAGGACATCAACCGGCAGGTCGTGGCCGCGCTGGAGGAGGCCGGCTACGTCGCCGACAAGGCTTATGACGGCGAGGAGGGCGGCTATCTCGGCGAGAGCGAGCCCTACGACGCCATCATCCTCGACATGGGTCTGCCCAAGGCCGACGGCGTGACCGTGCTCCAGAAGTGGCGCCGGGCCGGCGTGAAGACCCCGGTGATCATCCTCACCGCCCGCGACCGCTGGTCGGACAAGGTCGACGGCTTCGATGCCGGCGCCGACGACTACGTCACCAAGCCCTTCCACATGGAGGAGCTGATGGCCCGGGTGCGCGCGCTGCTGCGCCGGGCCGCCGGCCACGCCACCAGCCAGATCGCCTGCGGGCCGGTGACCCTCGACACCCGCTCCGGCAAGGTCTTCGTCGACGGCGCCCAGGTGAAGCTGACGAGCCACGAGTACCGGCTGCTCTCCTACCTGATGCACCATACCGGCCGGGTCGTGTCCCGCGCCGAACTCACCGAGCACCTCTACGACCAGGATTTCGACCGCGACTCGAACACGATCGAGGTGTTCGTGGGCCGCCTGCG
Organism: Methylobacterium sp. UNC300MFChir4.1; assembly: GCF_900110155.1. NCBI lineage: Bacteria > Pseudomonadati > Pseudomonadota > Alphaproteobacteria > Hyphomicrobiales > Methylobacteriaceae > Methylobacterium > Methylobacterium sp. UNC300MFChir4.1. Next base: position 51,874 of record NZ_FOCS01000001.1, read on the forward strand.
CAAGAAGCTCGCGGTGGACCTGATCCAGACGGTCCGCGGCCTCGGCTACCTCGTGGATCCCAACCAGCCGCCGGCCCGGATGTGAGCGCGGCCGCGCGTTCCGGCACGCTGCCGGCCGTGTTCATGCGCGGCGGCACCAGCAAGGCGCTGATGCTGCACCGCCGGGACGTGCCGGGGGATCTCGCCGCCTGGGAGCCGGTCTTCCTCTCCGCCATGGACAGCCCCGACCCGTTCGGGCGGCAGCTCAACGGAATGGGCGGGGGCGTCTCGTCGGTCTCGAAGATCTGCGTGGTCGAGCGCTCGGCGCGGCCCGACGCCGACATCGACTACACCTTCGTGCAGGTCGTGGTCCGCGACGGCCGCATCGACCTCTCGGGCAATTGCGGCAACATGCTCGCCGCCGTGGGGCCGTTCGCGGTCGACGAGGGGCTCGTCGACGTCCCGGACGGCCCGGTGCGGCTGCGGATCTTCAACACCAACACGCGCAAGCTGATCGTGGCGGGCTTCGCGGCCGCGGGCGGCCGCAGCGTCTACCGCGGCGACCTCGCGATCCCCGGCGTCACCGGCACGGGCGCGCCGATCCAGCTCGACTTCCTGGATCCGGGCGGCGCCACGACCGGCCGGCTGCTCCCGACCGGCGCCGTCCGTCAGTGGCTCGACGTGCCGGGCCTCGGCGCGATCGAGGCCTCGCTGATCGACGCTGCCAACGCCTGCGTGTTCGTCCGCGCCGCCGATCTCGGCCTCGCCGGCACCGAGCTGCCCGCCGCCCTGGAGGCCGTGCCGGGCCTCCTCGACCGGCTGGCGCGGATCCGCCGGGCCGGCTCCGTGGCGATGGGCATCGCGCCCGATCTCGAGGCGGCGGCGCGCGTCGTCCACGTGCCCTTCGTCGGCCTCGTGGCGCCGCCGCAAGATTCCGGCAGCCTCTCCGGCGCCACGATCCGCGCCGCCGAGACCGACCTGACCGCCCGGGTCATCTCGAACGGCGTGCCGCACCAGGCGCTGCCGCTCACCGCCACCCTGTGCCTCGCGGCCGCCGCCCGGCTCGAAGGCAGCCTCGTCCACGAGGCCGCGCGCCCCACCGAAGCGGTCCTGCGGGTCGGCATGCCGTCGGGCATCCTCACCGCTGACGCCGCCGTGACCCGCGGGGCCGACGGCTGGCGGGCCGAGCGCGGCGCCTTCTTCCGCACGGCGCGCCCGCTGATGCGCGGCGCGGTGTTCTACGATGCGCCGCCGCACGTCTGAGCGACCGACGCATCCATGATCGACCTCATCGGCCTCTTCTCCCTGCGCCGCCGCTCCATCGCGGTGCGGCTCGCCGTGTCGGCGTTCCTGGCGAGCTCCGCGATCCTGCTGATCGCGGCCTGGATCCTCACGACCCTCTACCGCGAGAACACCGAGCGCTCCTTCGACAGCCGGCTCCTCGTCTTCGCCAACAACCTCGCCACCGACCTCGTCTCGCCCAACGATCCCGAGAGCCGGACCTTCTCGCTCGGCGACCCGCGCTTCGACCTGCCCCTGTCGGGCTGGTACTGGCAGGTCGGCAAGCCGGACGCGAAGCCGCGCGACGTGCGCACCTCCCGCTCCCTCGTCGGCGTGCCGCTACCGCCCGCCACCGATTCCGACGGCAAGGTCGGGGTCGGGCAGATCCGCCAGGGCTACGGCAAGGGGCAGGACGGGCGCCTCCTGCGCATCATGGAGCGCGACGTCGATCTCGGCGAGGAGGGCCGCTACACGGTCCGGGTCGCGGGCCCCGCCGACGAGATCGTGAACGACGTCGACCGGTTCCGGAACTCGCTGACCATCACCTTCGGCCTGCTCGGCCTGTCGCTGGCGATCACCACCCTGCTGCAGATCCGGTTCGGTCTCGCGCCGCTCAAGAAGATGCGCGCCGCGCTGGGGGCCGTGCGCCGGGGCGAGGCCGACCGCATCACCGGCACCTATCCCCGCGACATCGCCCCGCTCACCGGCGAGGTGAACCTCCTGATCGAGACCAACCGCGAGATCCTGGAGCGTGCCCGGACCCAGGTCGGCAACCTCGCCCATGCCCTGAAGACGCCGCTCTCGATCATCGTCAACGAGGTCGGGGCCTCGGACGCCCCGGAGGAGCTCGCGCAGAAGATCCGCGAGCAGGCCGCGGTGATGCGCGATCAGGTCAATTATCACCTCGACCGGGCCCGCGCCGCGGCGCTCGCCGGCACGCTCGGCACCTCCACGGAGGTCGAGCCGGCGCTCGCCGGCCTCGTGCGCACCTTCGGGAAGATCTACCGGGACAAGGACATCGCCTACGACGTCCACGTCCCGCCGGGCCTGCGCTTCCGCGGCGAGCGCCAGGATTTCGAGGAGATGGTCGGCAACCTCGTCGACAACGCGTCCAAGTGGGCCCACGGGCGGGTGGCGATCCGGGCCGAGGCGGTGAGCAAGGACGATTATCCCCACCTCGTCGTCGCCATCGAGGATGACGGTCCGGGCCTGCCGCCGGAGGCCCGGCAGGCCGTGCTCGGCCGGGGGCGTCGCCTCGACGAATCGAAGCCCGGCTCGGGACTCGGCCTGTCGATCGTGGCCGACCTCGCCGCCCTGTACCGGGGGCGCTTCACCCTGGAGCAGGCGGCGCTCGGCGGCCTGCGCGCGGTGCTGGAGGTGCCGGGGGACCTGCCGGTCGGCACGGCCGCCCATTGAGGCCGTCGGCCGCGCCCGGGCAAATCCGGGCACGTCCGGCCGCGTCCGGGTACGGGCCGGGAGGCGGCGCGCGGCCTCATGGCTCCCGCCCGGGGCCTTGTCATCGCAACAGAGTTGCGTGACACCGAGCCGCCGCCGGGAGGCGTCGTGGCATCACGCCGCCGGCTCCACAGGGCGTGGGGAGGGGCGGGCCGGTGCGGCCCGTTGGCGATAAGGTCCATGACGGCGATCTGGTTCATCCTGGCGGCCATGACCGCGGCGGCCGTGCTCGGCCTGCTCTGGCCGATGTCGCGGCGCGCCGCCGTGCCGACCGGCGAGGCCGGCGGCAGCGGGCTCGCCACCGAGACGGCGTTCTACGAGGATCAGATCGCCGAGATCGACCGCGACCTCGAGCGCGGCCTGATCGCCCCCGACGAGGCCGAGACCGCCAAGGCCGAGGCGGCGCGCCGCCTGCTCCGGTCGAGCCGCGAGGCGCAGCGCGAGGCCGAGGATTCCGGCATCGCCGAGGCCGCGCGCCCGGCCGAGCCGCGCCTGCGCCGCCGGCGCGCCGCCTCGGCCTTCGCGCTCTCCACCATCCCGCTCGTGGCGCTGATCGCCTACGGGCTCTACGGCTCGCCCGAGGTGCCGGCGCAGACCGAGGCCGACCGGCAGGCCGCCCGCGGCGGCGCCGACGAGCTGATGAAGGCCGTCGGGCAGATCGAGGCGCGCCTCGCCCGGGACCCGAACGACGCCCGCGGCTGGGCCGTGCTCGCCCCGGTCTACATGCGCACCGGCCGATTCGACGACGCCGCCCGCGCCTACGGCCACCTCGCGCGGATCAAGGGCGAGACCCCCGACCTCCTGGCCGACCAGGGCGAGGCGCTCACGGCGGCCGGCGACGGCACCGTGTCGCCCGAGGCCAAGGCGCTGTTCGAGAAGGCGCAGGCCAAGGAGCCGAACGCGCCCAAGCCGCGCTTCTACCTCGCCCGCGCGGCCGAGCAGGCCGGCGACACCGGCGAGGCGATCCGCCAGCTCACCGAGCTCGAGGCCAGCAGCCCGCCGAACGCCCCGTGGCTCGGGATCGTCAAGCAGAGCCTCGCCCGCCTCAAGGGCGAGCCGCCCCCGCCCGCGACGCCCCAGGCCGCCCCCGAGATCCCGGCCGAGCAGCAGGCGGCGATTCGCGGCATGGTCGACGGGCTCGACGGCCGCCTCAAGACCGGCGGCGGCACCCCCGACGAGTGGCTGCGGCTCGTCCGGTCCCGGATGGTCCTCGGCGAGCGCGCGCAGGCGACCGACGCCCTGGCCCGCGCGCGCACGGCCCTCGCGGGCGACCCGCAGGGTCTCGCCCAGGTCGAGCAGGGCGCCCGCGCCGTGGGTCTCGGCGCCGAGGGCGCGGCGCCCGCGCCGGCCGAATCGGGCCGGGCGGGACCGGGCGTCCAGGCCGAGAAGGAGGCCGCGATGGCGGCCGTGCGCGCCATGCCGCAGGCGGAGCAGCAGGCGGCGATTCGCGGGATGGTCGAGGGTCTCGACCGGCGCCTCGCCGCGCGGGGCGGCACGCCGGACGAGTGGATGCGGCTCGTGCGTTCCTACAGCGCGCTGGGCGAGCGCGACCAGGCGGTGAAGGCCCTCGACCGCGCCCGGATGGCGCTGGCCGCCAACAGCGAGGCTGTGGCGCGGCTCGACGGTCTCGCCCGGGAGCTGGAGCTCCCCGCCAAGCCCAATCCCTGACCGCCGGGCCTCCGCCAAGCCTGTTCCCCGGCGCCACGAAATCGCGAGCCCGCCTCCGCGGAGCGGTCCGTACGACAATCGGTCCCGACGCCCGCCCTTGACCCGCGGGCGCCTGGAGCCGACACCCTCAAGACTAGAATGAGAACGGTTCCGGTCGAGGCGGGTCTCCGCGCGCCGGACCGCGGGGTGGAAGTATCGTGACGCGTAAGAAACGCCGCCTGATCCTGATCGCCGCCTGCGGCAGCGTCCTGGCGCTCGCCGTGGGGCTGATGCTGTACGCCATGAGCGGCTCGATCGTGTTCTTCCGCTCGCCCACCGACATCGCCAAGCAGGCCATCGCCCCGGGCACGCGCCTGCGGCTCGGCGGGCTGGTGAAGGACGGCTCGCTCAGGCGCGGCCCCGACCAGACGGTCGATTTCGCCGTCACCGACACGAACGAGACCGTCGAGGTCCATTACAAGGGCCTGCTGCCGGACCTGTTCCGGGAGGGGCAGGGCGTGGTCGCCGAGGGCGTGCTGGAGCCGGGCGGGCAGTTCCGCGCCGACACGGTGCTGGCCAAGCACGACGAATCCTACATGCCCCGCGAGGTGGCCGACGCGCTGAAGGCGCAGGGGCGCTGGCAGGAGGGCGGCCCGAACAAGGGCGGCCCGGCGCCGAAGCCCGCTACCGCGGCGGCGGACAGCACCCTCGGTCCCCGCAGCGAGCGGTGAGGGAACCCGCATGATCGTCGAGACCGGCCACTTCGCCCTCGCGCTCGCGCTGGCGATCTCCCTCGTCCAGGTGGTGATGCCGATCTGGGCCGCCCGCTCGGGCGATCCGGCCCTGCGCCAGACCGCCTCTCAGGCGGCGCTCGGCGCCTTCGCCTGCGTGCTCTTCGCCTTCGCGGCGCTCACCTACGCGCACGTCACCTCGGACTTCTCGGTCCAGAACGTCGTCGAGAACTCGCACACGCAGAAGCCGCTGATCTACAAGATCTCCGGCGTCTGGGGGAACCACGAGGGCTCGATGCTCCTCTGGGTCCTGATCCTCACCCTGTTCGGCGCCTGCGTGGCGGCGGCCAAGAACTCGGTGCCGCCGCGGCTGCGGGCCAACACCCTGGCCGTGCAGGGGCTGATCACCTTCGTGTTCGTGCTGTTCATCATCACGACCTCGAACCCGTTCACCCGGGTGATCCCGGCTCCGCTCGAGGGCAACGACCTCAACCCGCTGCTGCAGGATCCGGGTCTCGCGGTCCACCCGCCGCTCCTCTACGTCGGCTATGTCGGCTTCTCGATCAGCTTCGCCTTCGCGGTGGCCGCGCTGATCGACGGGCGGATCGACGCCGTCTGGGCGCGGGCTGTGCGGCCCTGGACCCTCGCCGCGTGGTGCTTCCTGACGCTCGGGATCGCGATGGGCTCCTACTGGGCCTACTACGAGCTCGGCTGGGGCGGCTGGTGGTTCTGGGACCCGGTGGAGAACGCCTCCCTGATGCCGTGGATCGCCGGCACGGCGCTGCTGCACTCCACCGTGGTGATGGAGAAGCGCGACGCCCTGAAGGTCTGGACGGTGCTGCTCGCCATCCTGACCTTCTCGCTCTCGCTGATCGGCACCTTCCTGGTCCGCTCGGGCGTGATCACCTCGGTGCATTCCTTCGCCACCGACCCGACCCGCGGCGTCTTCATCCTGGCGATCCTGATCCTGTTCATCGGCGGCTCGCTGACGCTGTTCGCGTGGCGGGCGCCGCTGCTGCGGCAGGGAGGCTTGTTCGCGCCGATCTCCCGCGAGGGCTCGCTCGTCCTCAACAACCTGTTCCTGGTGGCGGCCTGCGCCACCGTGCTGGTCGGCACGCTCTACCCGCTGGTGCTCGAGATGCTGACGGGCGAGAAGATCACGGTCGGTCCGCCCTTCTTCAATTCCACCTTCGTGCCGCTGGCGATCCCGCTGCTGCTGATCGTGCCCATGGGGCAGGCGCTGGCCTGGAAGCGCGGCGACGTGCTCGCCGCCGCCCAGCGCCTGTTCGCCGCGCTGGCGGTCGCCCTGGTGGTCGGCTTCGCGGTGCTGGCGCTGACCTGGGGCGGGCCGGTCCTGGCGCCGGTCGGGATCGGCCTCGGCGCCTACCTGCTGATCGGGTCCGCCCTGGAGATCGTCACCCGCGCCCGGGGCTACGGGGCGAGCCGCGCCCGGTCCCTCGGACAGATCGGCCGCCGCGCCGTCGGCCTGCCGCGCTCGGCCTGGGGCACCGCCATCGCCCATGCCGGGGTCGGCGTGGTGGTGCTGGGCATCGCCGCGCAGGGCTGGGCCACCGAGGGGCTGGCGACCCTCAAGCCCGGGGAGAGCCTGGCGACGGGGCCCTACGTGGCGACCCTGGACCGGGTCGCGCCGCGCAAGGGACCGAACTACGAGGAGGCCGCCGCCTACCTGACGATCCGCACCCGCGGGGGCGACGAGGTCGGGAAGGTCGAGACCGGCAAGCGCTTCTACCCGAGCCGCAAGATGGCGGTGACGGAATCGGGGCTGCTGACCAACGGTGTCAGCCAGGTCTACGCGAGCCTCGGGGAGATCGGGCAGGACGGCGGCGTCGGCCTGCGCCTCTACTACAAGCCGCTGGTCCTGCTGATCTGGCTCGGGGCGGTGGTGATGGCGCTGGGCGGCGGCCTGTCGCTCACGGACCGGCGGATGCGCGTGGGCGTCCCCGCCAAGGCGAAGGCGCGGCCGCTCCCGGTCGCGGTGCCGGCCGAGTGATGGCGCGCCGTTCGCTCCGCCCGGCGCTGGCCGCGCTCGCCCTGCTGGCGTCTCTGCCGGCCCTGGCGGTGCAGCCCGACGAGGTGCTGAAGGATCCCGCGCTGGAGCACCGCGCCCGGGAGATCTCGGCCGAACTGCGCTGCCTCGTCTGCCAGAACCAGTCCATCGACGATTCCGACGCGCCGCTCGCCAAGGACCTGCGCCTGATCGTCCGCGAGCGGCTGGAGAAGGGCGACAGCGACACGGCGGTGCTCGACTACGTCGTGGCCCGCTACGGCGAGTTCGTGCTGCTGCGCCCGGTCTTCGCGCTGCACACCCTGCTGCTGTGGCTGACCCCGGTGCTCGCGGTGCTGCTCGGCGGGCTCGGCATCTGGCGCCTCGCCCGTCGCCGCCCGCCCGCGCCGGCCCGGAACCTGTCGGCCGCCGAGCAGGCGGAGGTCGCGGCGCTGCTGCGACGGGAGTAGAATCGCCGCCGGAAGCGATTCGCCCGCCCCGTTCGGCACGAGTCTTGGATCGGGCCTCGCAGACCGCACGATCGGCGACGCGCCCGGGGCAGGACGATGACGGCCGCTACGCTCACCATCTCGAGCCGCAACTACTCCTCGTGGTCCCTGCGGGGCTGGCTGATCTGCCGGATGGCCGGGCTCGACTTCCGGACGGAGGTCCTGTCCGGCACCGACGCCACCACCCGGGCGGAGCTGCTGCACCTGTCGCCCTCGTTCCTGGTGCCCCGCCTGCGCCACGGCGACGTGGTCGTCTGGGACACGCTGGCGATCGCCGAGTATCTCGCCGAGACTTTCCCGGAGGCCGGCTTCCTGCCCGGCAACGTGGCGGAGCGCGCCCATTGCCGGTCGATCTCGGGGGAGATGCATTCCGGCTTCGTCAATCTGCGCTCGGCGCTGCCGATGAACCTGCGCGCCTTCCACCCCGATTTCCGCGTGTTCAACGGTGCCAAGGCCGATATCGAGCGCATCGTCACGATCTTCGACGATTGCCTGGACCGCTACGAGGGGCCGTACCTGTTCGGCGCGCGGCCGTGCCTCGCCGACGCGATGTTCGCCCCTGTCTGCACCCGCTTCCGCACCTACGACGTCGCGCTGCCGCCCCGCGCCGCCGCCTACCGCGACACGATCCTGCACTGGCCGCTGATGGTCGAGTGGGCGGAGGCCGCCGCCGATGAGCCGGACGAGATCGAGGAACTCGAGATGGAGTTCTGACGCGGCCGAGGCTGCCGTCTTGGAGCCCGCCACCGTCCTTGCGAGCGGAGCGAAGCAATCCAGTCGCGCCACGCTTGCCGAGGTTGCGCTGCCCTAGATTGCTTCGCTTCGCTCGCAAGGACCGAGGGCTCTGAGCGGACGTTCCGGAACCGACGTGGCGGAATGCAATTTCTTGCAGAGCACAAATTTATGTTGCGACGCACACGACAAATCCTGACTGCCGATCGGATCTGAAAAATCGTTCTGCGGCAACAGGTTAACGAATTGGCTCCGCTCCTCGGGCCTGCGCGTTACAGCTCGACAAACGTCCTTTGTCGCCCGACCGGACAGCGCGATTGATGCCATTCGGCATTTCTGTTCCTGTTCGCATTAGAACAGGAACAGACTGGGCTGGAAACCATGGCGCGTCACGAGCCCTGGAGCGCGGAGCGCGCATCCGGGATCATCGCCGAGCACACCCATCTCGAGGGGGCCACACTGCCGATCCTGCACGCGCTGCAGGAAACCTTCGGCTACGTGGATTCCGGTGCCGTGCCGCTGATCGCGGACGCGCTGAACCTGTCGCGCGCCGAAGTCCACGGCTGCATCACCTTCTACCACGACTTCCGGGCGCACCCCGCCGGCCGCCACGAGGTGAAGCTGTGCCGGGCCGAGGCCTGCCAGGCCATGGGCTCGGACAAGCTGCACCGCGAGATCCTGGGCCGCCTCGGCTGCGGCTGGCACGAGACCACCGCCGACGGCAGCGCCACGGTCGAGCCGGTCTACTGCCTCGGCCTCTGCGCCAACGGCCCCGCCGCGCTGGTGGACGGTGAGCCCGTCGCGCACCTGACCGCCGACGCCCTCGAAGCTGCCCTGACGGAGGTGCGCCAGTGAGCGTCACGCTCTACGTTCCGCGCGACGCCGTCGCCCTCGGGCTCGGCGCCAACAAGGTTGCCCGCGCGCTGTTCGCGGGCGCCGAGCGCCGCGGCCTCGACGTCACCATCGTGCGCACCGGCTCCCGCGGTCTGGCGTGGCTGGAGCCGATGGTCGAGGTCGGCACCCCCGAGGGGCGGATCGCCTACGGCCCGGTCAAGCTCGAAGACGTCGATGCCCTGCTGGACGCCGGCCTGATCGAGGGCGGCGACCATGCCCTGCGCCTCGGCGACCCTGAAAAGATCCCGTTCCTCGCCCGGCAGCAGCGCCTCACCTTCCACCGTTGCGGCGTGATCGACCCAGTCTCCGTGGACGATTACCGCGCCCATGGCGGCTATCGCGGCCTTGAGGCGGCGCTGAAGCTCGATACCGAGGGCATCGTGGCGGCGGTGCGCGATTCCGGCCTGCGCGGCCGGGGGGGTGCCGGCTTCCCGGCCGGCATCAAGTGGAACACCGTGATGCTCGCCAAGGCGGACCAGAAGTACGTGGTCTGCAACGCCGACGAGGGCGATTCCGGCACCTTCGCCGACCGGATGATGATGGAGGGCGACCCCTTCAACCTCATCGAGGGCATGACCATCGCGGGCGTCGCGACCGGCGCCACGCGCGGCTACATCTACCTACGCTCCGAGTATCCGCAGGCTTTCGCGACCCTCAAGGAGGCGATCGCCAACGGGATCCAGGCCGGCGTGCTCGGCGACAACATCCTGGGCTCGGGCAAGACCTTCCATCTGGAGGTTCGCCTCGGCGCCGGCGCCTACATCTGCGGTGAAGAGACCTCGCTGCTGGAGAGCCTGGAGGGCCGCCGCGGCATCGTCCGCGCCAAGCCGCCGATCCCGGCGCTCAAGGGCTTCCTCGGCAAGCCGACGCTGGTCAACAACGTCATGACCTTCACGGCCGTGCCGTGGATCCTGGAGAACGGCGCCAGGGCCTACGCCGATTACGGCATGGGCCGGTCGCTCGGCACCCTGCCGATCCAGCTCGCCGGCAACATCAAGCACGGCGGCCTGATCGAGGTGGCCTTCGGCATCACCCTCCGACAGGTCATCGAGGATTTCGGCGGCGGTACACGCTCGGGCCGGCCGGTCCGGGCCGTGCAGGTCGGCGGGCCGCTCGGGGCCTACTTCCCCGATCATCTCCTCGACACGCCCCTCGATTACGAGGCGATGGCGGCCAAGAAGGGCCTCGTCGGCCACGGCGGCATCGTGGTGTTCGACGATACCGTCGACATGGCGGCCCAGGCCCGCTTCGCCTTCGAGTTCTGCGCCACCGAGTCCTGCGGCAAGTGCACCCCCTGCCGCATCGGCGCCACCCGCGGCGTCGAGACCATGGACAAGGTCATCGCCGGCATCCGGCCGGACGCGAATCTCAAGCTGGTCGAGGATCTCTGCGAGGTCATGACCGACGGATCGCTCTGCGCCATGGGCGGGCTGACGCCCATGCCGGTGATGAGCGCGATCACCCATTTCCCCGAGGATTTCAGGCGCGCCGGCGATCTGCCGGCCGCGGCCGAGTGAGGAGACGTCGATGGGCCTGATCAAGGAGATCGACTACGGCACGCCGATCCGCGTCAGCGAGCAGACGGTGACGCTGACGATCGACGGCATGTCGGTGACGGTGCCGGCCGGCACCTCGGTGATGGCGGCGGCGATGCAGGCCGGGACGCAGATCCCGAAGCTCTGCGCCACCGACTCGCTGGAGCCGTTCGGCTCCTGCCGCCTCTGTCTCGTGGAGATCGAGGGCCGGCGCGGCACCCCGGCCTCCTGCACGACCCCGGCCGAGAACGGCATGGTGGTGCACACGCAGAACGAGAAGCTCGCCAAGCTCCGCAAGGGCGTGATGGAGCTCTACATCTCCGACCATCCCCTCGACTGCCTGACCTGCGCGGCCAACGGTGACTGCGAGTTGCAGACCCAGGCGGGCGTCGTCGGCCTGCGCGACGTGCGCTACGGCTACGAGGGCGACAACCACGTCCGGCCGAGCTCCGAGAAGTATCTGCCGAAGGACGAGTCGAACCCGTACTTCACCTACGACCCGTCGAAGTGCATCGTCTGCAACCGCTGCGTCCGCGCCTGCGAGGAGGTGCAGGGCACCTTCGCGCTGACCATCGCGGGCCGCGGCTTCGACAGCCGCGTGGCGGCCGGCCCGACCAATTTCTTCGAATCCGAGTGCGTCTCCTGCGGCGCCTGCGTCCAGGCGTGTCCGACGGCCACGTTGCAGGAAAAATCGATCCACGCGTACGGCCAGCCCGAGCACGCGGAGGTGACGACCTGCGCGTATTGCGGTGTCGGCTGCTCGTTCAAGGCCGAGATGCAGGGCGAGCGCGTCGTCCGCATGGTCCCCTACAAGGGCGGCAAGGCCAACGAGGGCCATAGCTGCGTGAAGGGCCGCTTCGCCTACGGCTACGCCACCCACAAGGACCGCATCACCAAGCCGATGATCCGCGAGAAGATCACGGATCCGTGGCGCGAAGTGTCGTGGGAGGAGGCGATCGACCGCGCGGCCTCCGAGTTCAAGCGGATCCAGGTCAAGTACGGCAAGGATTCGGTCGGCGGCATCACCTCGTCGCGCTGCACCAACGAGGAGGCCTACCTCGTCCAGAAGCTCGTGCGCGCCGCCTTCGGCAACAACAACGTCGACACCTGCGCCCGTGTCTGCCACTCGCCGACCGGCTACGGCCTGATGTCGACGCTCGGCACCTCGGCCGGCACCCAGGACTTCAAGTCGGTCGAGAAGTCCGACGTGATCCTGGTGATCGGCGCGAACCCGACCGACGGCCACCCGGTCTTCGGGTCGCGCATGAAGAAGCGCCTGCGCGAGGGCGCCAAGCTGATCGTCGCCGATCCGCGCAAGATCGACCTCGTGAAGTCGCCCCACATCAAGGCCGACTATCACCTGCCGCTGAAGCCCGGCTCCAACGTCGCCTTCATCAACTCGCTGGCGCACGTGATCGTCACCGAGGGGCTGATCGACGAGGCCTATGTCCGCGAGCGCTGCGACCTCGCCGAGTTCGAGTCCTGGGCCCGGTTCATCGCCGACGAGCGCCACTCCCCGGAGAACCAGCAGTCCTTCACCGGCCTCGACCCCGAGCAGGTCCGCGGGGCGGCCCGGCTCTACGCCAAGGGCGGCGCGGCGGGCATCTACTACGGGCTGGGCGTCACCGAGCACAGCCAGGGCTCGACGATGGTCATGGGCATGGCCAACATCGCCATGGCCACCGGCAACATCGGCAAGCTCGGCGCCGGCGTGAACCCGCTGCGCGGCCAGAACAACGTGCAGGGCTCCTGCGACATGGGCTCGTTCCCGCACGAGCTGACGGGCTACCGTCACGTCTCGGACGATGCGACCCGCGAGAGCTTCGAGGCCCTCTGGGGCGCCAAGCTCGACAACGCGCCGGGCCTGCGCATCACCAACATGCTGGACGAGGCCGTCGAAGGCACGTTCAAGGGCATGTACATCCAGGGCGAGGACATCGCCCAGTCGGATCCCGACACGCACCACGTGACCTCGGGCCTGATGGCGATGGAGTGCATCGTCGTCCAGGACCTGTTCCTGAACGAGACCGCCAAGTACGCCCACGTCTTCCTGCCGGGCGCCTCGTTCCTCGAGAAGGACGGGACCTTCACCAACGCCGAGCGCCGCATCTCGCGGGTCCGCAAGGTCATGGCCCCGATGGGCGGCTACGGCGACTGGGAGGGCACGGTGCTGCTCTCCAATGCCCTCGGCTACCCCATGAACTACAATCACCCGTCCGAGATCATGGACGAGATCGCCTCGCTCACCCCGAGCTTCACCGGCGTGTCCTACGCCAAGCTCGACGAGCTCGGCTCGGTGCAGTGGCCCTGCAACGAGAAGGCGCCGCTCGGCACGCCGATGATGCACGTGGACCGGTTCGTCCGCGGCAAGGGCCGGTTCATGATCACCGAGTTCGTGGCCACCGAGGAGCGGACGGGCGCGAAGTTCCCGCTGATCCTGACCACGGGCCGGATCCTGTCCCAGTACAATGTCGGCGCGCAGACCCGGCGCACCGAGAACTCGCGCTGGCACGAGGAGGACGTGCTGGAGATCCACCCGTTCGACGCGGAGCTGCGCGGCATCGTCGACGGCGACCTCGTCGCCCTGGAGAGCCGCTCCGGCGACATCGCCCTGAAGGCCAAGATCTCGGAGCGGATGCAGCCCGGCGTGGTCTACACGACCTTCCACCACGCCAAGACCGGCGCCAACGTCATCACCACCGACTACTCGGACTGGGCGACCAACTGCCCCGAGTACAAGGTGACGGCGGTGCAGGTCCGGCGGACCAACCGGCCCTCCGACTGGCAGGCGAAGTTCTACGAGGAGGACTTCTCCCTGACCCGGATCGCCCAGACCCTCGACGCGGCAGAGTAAGAGTACCCGATGAGCGCCGTGACGCAGGCGGACAAGCTCGTCCGCATGGCCAACCAGATCGCGACCTTCTTCCGGTCCTACCCGGAGGAGGAGGCGGTGGCCGGGATCCAGAAGCACATCAAGGCGTTCTGGACGCCCAAGATGATCGCGCATCTCGAGGCCGCCCTGCCGGAGCAGGGCGACCGGGTCGACGGCTACGTGCGGCGGGCGCTGCGGGGCGAGGAACCGGCGGCCGACAGCCCGGTGCGGCCCGCGACCCGGAATCCGCAACTCGCGGGCGCGGGCGCCAGCGACGCCGGCTGATCCGCCCGAGGCCGGGCTGGACCCTCAGCCCGCGCCACGCCTGGCCGGCAGGCGATCACGCGAAGCACCCCTGTCCCGACTGGGAGCGGGGGTGCCTGGCGTTCGATGCGGTTTCCGGGTCACCGACCGGTTCCGCCGTCCTCGCGAGCGGAGCGAAGCAATCCAACAGCGCCCCGCTCTCCACGATGGCGCGACCCTGGGTCACTTCGCTGCGCTCGCGACGACGGAGCGCGCCGTCTGAACCGAGAACCGTCTGCGCCGATGTGGAAAGGCGTTGGGCGGCGGCACTGCGGGACGGTCGGGTGCCCGGCCGTCTCCCACCCGGCGGACCCGGCGACGCCGGCCGCCGGGCCCCGAGACGTCAGTTCTTCAGGGCGACGGTGAAATCGGCCTCGGTCTTCCCGCGGATCTCGTCCTCGGTGACGCCGTCGGCGAGCTCGATGAGCCTCATGCCGCCGTCGCCCTTCTTGTCGATCTCGAACACGCCGAGATCGGTGATCACCAGGTCGACCACCTGCGTGCCGGTGAGCGGCAGGTCGCAGGCCTTGAGCAGCTTCGGGCTCTCGGTGCCGTCCTTGTTCTTGGCGACGTGCTCCATCACCACGACCACGCGCTTCACGCCGGCCACGAGGTCCATGGCGCCGCCCATCCCCTTCACCATCTTGCCGGGGATCATCCAGTTGGCGAGGTCGCCGTTGCCGGCCACCTGCATGGCGCCGAGGATCGACAGGTTGATGTGCCCGCCGCGGATCATCCCGAAGGAATCCGCCGAGGAGAAGTAGCTCGTCGTCGGCAGAGCGGTGATCGTCTGCTTGCCGGCGTTGATCAGGTCCGGGTCCTCCTCACCCTCGTAGGGGAAGGGGCCCATGCCCAGCATGCCGTTCTCCGACTGGAGCTGCACCGACATGCCCTCGGGGATGTAGTTCGACACCAGCGTCGGGATGCCGATGCCGAGGTTCACGTAGAAGCCGTCCTCCAGCTCCTTGGCGGCGCGCGCCGCCATCTGCTCGCGGGTCCAGGCCATCGTTCTCGCTCCCTTCCCGTCCGATCAGTGCGTGCCGCCGCCGGCCGCCGCGGCCGGGGTGCTGTCGCCGCGCTTGCGCGTGGTGCGCTGCTCGATGCGCTTGTCGCGCTGCCCGACGTCGATGATGCGCTTCACGAAGATGCCGGGCGTGTGGATCGTGTCCGGATCGATCTCGCCCGGCTTCACGAGGTGCTCGACCTGCGCCACGGTCATCTTGGCGGCGGTGGCCATCATCGGGTTGAAGTTGCGGGCGGTCATCCGGTAGCGCAGGTTCCCCTCGGTGTCGCCCGTGTGGGCGTGGACCAGGGCGAGGTCGGCGAACAGGCCGCGCTCCATGACGTATTGCTCGCCGTCGAACTCGCGGACTTCCTTGCCCTCGGCGACCTTGGTGCCGACGCCGGTCTTGGTGAAGAAGGCCGGGATGCCGGCGCCGCCGGCGCGGATCCGCTCGGCCAGCGTGCCCTGCGGGTTGAACTCGATCTCCAGCTCACCGCCGAGGTACTGCCGGGCGAACTCCTTGTTCTCGCCCACGTAGGACGAGATCATCTTGGCGACCTGACGGGTGTCCAGGAGCTTGCCGAGACCGACCCCGTCGATGCCGGCATTGTTCGACACGACGGTGAGGCCCTTGACGCCGGAGAGGCGCACCGCCTCGATCAGCTCGTCGGGGATGCCGCAGAGGCCGAAGCCGCCGCACATCACCATCATGTCGTCGCGCAGGAGGCCGGCCAGGGCCGCGGCGGCATCCGTGTAGACCTTCTTCATCGAACCGTCCTTTTCCCGCCGGACCCGACCGGCCGAAACCTCGGGACGCGCGTGTCCTCGCGCCTGCTCTTCCCGATTCCGCGCGCGAAATCCAGTGGTGCACCGCACCGGCCGGCGCGGTCCCGAGCGATCCGTAACCGGCACTGCGCTGGGGAGGGCAGGGCGGCCCTGCGCGGGCGCGGCAGACAAAACCGGCCGGGGACGCTAAGTTGCCCACTCGACGTGCAGACCCTGCCGGGCCGTGGCAGCCCGAGGGGCCGGCGCGGCGCCCGGCTTCCGGCCACAGCCGCCGCCCTCTCGGAGCATGATGTCGCTGCGCCGCCCGATTTTCATCCTCGCTCTCGGGAGCCTGATCGCGGCCGGCCTCGGCCTGCGCGACTGGCCCCTGGAGGATGGCCGGGCCACGGCCTTCGCCCGCCGCGCCTTCGACGCCTACGGACTCGAGCTGACGCTGCGGGGGCCCGCGCGCCTCGCGGTGCTGCCCTGGCCGCGCCTGACCCTCGACCGCGTCCGGCTCGCTGCCGGTTCCGACGGCCCGGTCCTGGCGGATGAGGGCCGTCTGACCATCGATCTCGACCCGCTGAGCCTCCTCGGCGGCCGCGCCGCGGTGAGCGGCCTCCGCCTGGAAGGCGCGCGGCTGTCGGACGACCTCGCCGGCTGGGACGCCCCCCTCGCGCGCCTCGCCGAGCAGGCCCGGTCCGGCGAGACGGCCCGGCCGCGCCGGATCGTCGTGCGCGACGCGCGCCTCGCCGCCGGCGACACGGCCCGGGACATCGACCTCGACATCGCGTGGCCGCTCTGGGGCAAGGCCGCCGAGGGCCGCGCCAGCCTCATCTGGCGCGGCGTGCCGACCCGGATCGCCCTCAGCCACCTGCGTCCGGCCGAGATGGCCCAGCGCCGCGGGAGCCCGTTCACTGCGGAGATCACGTGGCCGGACGGCCGCCTCGCGGCGGACGGAACGGTGGCGCCGCCGGCGGAGGGGAGCGCGCTGCCCGTCATGTCCGGGCAGGTCCGGTTCGAGACGCGATCCCTGCCGGAGAGCTTGGCCTGGATCGGCCGCGATATGCCGCTGGCGCCGCTCGCCGGCGCCTTCTCGGTCGACGGCCGGTTCGAGACGGGCGAGCGGTCCGTCTCGTGGCCGAGCCTGCGCATCGGCCTGGGTCAGAACGTGCTCGAGGGGGCCGGCGCCGTCGCGTTCGGGCCCGGCAAGGCGCCGCGCCTCTCGGTGCAGGCGACCCTGGCGGCCGAGACGCTCGATCTCACGCCTCTCGTCGCGGATCTGTCGCGGCTCCTCGACCCCGCGCCCGCGTCGATCGCCCTGGCGCCCTTCACGCGCGGCGACCTCGACCTGCGCCTGTCGGCGGCCGAGGGGCGCGCCGGCGCCGTCCGGGTGCAGGATCTGGCGGCGAGTGTCCTGGTGCGGGAGGCCGCCTTGGAGGTCGCGGTGAACCGGGCCCGGATCCAGGACGGCACGTTCAAGGGGCGCGTCAACCTGACGAGCGGGTCCGATCCGGCCGCGACCGAACTGCGCACGCAGGGAAGCCTCGACCGCGTCGACCTCGGCGCGCTGCTCGGCGAGATCGGCGCGGCCCGCTGGGTGGTGGGGCCCGTGCAGGGGCATTTCGCCCTCGAATCCAGGGCCCGGGACACGGTCGGATTGCTGGCGCACCTGAATGGCCGGGCCACGCTCGCCATGGACGGTGGTGCCATCGCGGGCCTCGACCTCGCCGACGTCATCCACCGCAACGGCGCGGTGGCGTCCGGCGCCCTGGCGCGCCGCAACGGCCGGACGGCCTTCGAACGGGCCGTGGTGACGCTGCGCTTCGCCGACGGCGTGGGCGAGATCGCCGAGTCGGGTCTCCTGGGGCCGAGCGTCGGGGCGACCCTGCACGGCCAAGTCTCGCTGCCGGAGCGTAGGCTCGATGCCAAGGGCGACCTCGTCCTGCGTCCGCCCGGCGATTCCTCCCGCGGGATCCTGTTCGCGGTGACCGGGCCCTGGAGCGCCCTGACGGCTCAGACGGTCGCGCACAGCGAGATCCCCGACCCGGTCGGCCGGTACGGGGGCGCGATGCTCCCCGACCCGCTCAAACTGCCCGCCACGCTCGGCCTGCCCGGCAACGCCCGCGCGTACGCGCCGTGACCGCGGCGCCATGGCGCCGGCTCCGGCCAAGCTCTAAGATCGGGCCTCGAACGCCTTCATGATCCCCATGCGCCGCCTGCTCATCGAGGAACCCGTGACCCGCGCGGGGCCGCTGGCCCGGCGGCTCGCCGTGTTCTCCGTCATCGCCACCGGGATCGCCCTGGTCCTCGTCCGGGATCCGCGCTCCGACACGGACGCCGCCCTCGTGGCGCTCGTGGCCGGGCTCGGCGTCGCGCTGCTGGCGGCCGCGGCCGCGATCTTCGCCTTCGTGCGGGTCTGGCGCGAGGGCGCCCGCGGTCTCGGGGCCGCCCTCGCCGGATTGATCCTGGCGCTGGCGGTTCTCGGCTACCCCGCCTTCCTGGGCCTGCGCGGCCTGCGTCTTCCCGCCCTCTCGGACATCACCACCGACATCGACAATCCGCCGGCCTTCTCGCGCTCGCGGGCGGCCTTCGCGGCCCGCGGCGGGCGCTACCCGGCGGACCCGAGCCCGGCTGCGCGCGAGAGCCAGCGCGGCGCCTACCCGCAGATCGCGCCGCTGACCCTCGATATCGGCGCCGACGAGGCCTTCGAACTCGCCCGGCAGGCTGCCCTGAAGCGGCACTGGCAGATCGTCGAGGCGATCCGGCCGGGCGGCCGGACCGGGAACGGCCGGATCGAGGCCGTGGCGCGGGGGCTGGTCCTCAACCTGCCGGACGATGTCACCGTGCGCATCCGCCCCCGCGCCGACGGGGCGCGGATCGACGTGCGCTCGGCCTCGCGGCTCGGCGGCCGCGATTTCGGCAGCAATGCCGACCGGATCCGGGCCTATCTCGACGACGTCGCCAACCTCGCTCTCGCGGTGAAGTGAGCCGCCGCGCCTCTCAGGCCGGCGCGTAGGTGCCGTCGAGGCGGGGGGCACCGTCGCAGGACGCGAGCCCGCGTCCGACCAGATCCTCCAGGTGGGCGAAGACCGACAGCGCCGCCGCGCCGCGGAGCCGGGGATCGAGCCCCTGGTAGATCGCAGCGACGATGTCGGCGATCCGCCCGTCGCCGGCGGCCAGCCGCGCGCGGATCGCCGCCTCGCGCTGGCGGCGATGCCCGGCGAGCCCGCGGAGGAACCGGGCGGGCTCGCGCACCGGTCCGCCATGGCCCGGCCAGTAGACCGTCTCGTCGCGCCCGCGCAGCTTGTCGAGGGAGTCCATGTAGGCCCGCATCGCGCCGTCGGGCGGCGCCACGATCGTGGTCGACCACGCCATGACATGGTCGCCCGAGAACAGCGCCCGCGCCTCCGGCAGCGCGAAGGCGAGATGGTTCATCGTGTGCCCGGGGGTCTCGACGGCCACGAGGGTCCAGCCCAAGCCAAACACGGCGTCGCCCTCCACCATGATCCGTTCCGGCGCGTGGGCTCGGTCTGCGCTCGCGTCGAGCATCGGGGTCTCCGCTTCCGACAGGGCCCGCGCGGCCCTGTGCGGCGCGCATCCGACGATCGGCGCGCCGGTGCGCGCGGCGAGCAGCCTTGCTCCGGGCGAGTGATCCCGATGGGTGTGGGTGACCACGATGGCCTCGACCCGCTCGGTGCCGAGATCCCGAAGCAGCGCCTCGACATGGGCCGGATCGTCCGGGCCCGGATCGATCACCGCGACGCGATCCTGGCCCACCACGTAGGTGCAGGTGCCGCTCGCCGTGAACGGGCCTCCGTTCGGCGCGACCCGCCGGCGGATCAGTGGCGCGACCCGGTCCAGCCGGCCGGCCGGAGGCATCGACGGATCGAAGGTCAGGGTGGTCTCGTCGGTGTCCGCCATCGCGATCCCGTGCGATCGATACGGCGGTTCCTTGGACGGTTCGCGGCCGCGTGGCAATCGCCCTCGAGGCCTAGGAGATGCGAGGCCGCGGTGCGAGGCATTCTGGGATGGCGTCAGGACCTGCCCGCTGTCTTGCCGGTGATCCTGACGCAAGGGTGATGCCGTCCGGCGCCTGTGGAGGGACGCGGAAGGGGTCGCGTCCGCTTCGGGGTCGCGCGCGTCCCGCGATCAGTCCTGCCGGCGCGATTGCCGTGCGCGCACGCGGATCGGTACGGGCGCCGGTGCCGGTGCCGGCATGAGACCGAGTGCGGCCGCGCGCAGGGCGTCGCCGGCCCTGTCGACGATCTCGGTCACGCGCGCCGCCATCGCGGCGGCCTTCGATCGAACGGCACTCATGGCAGATTGCAGCATCGCAAATCCCGGATCGAGCCTTAAGACCTATCTTCGAACGCTAGCGCCCCTGTCTCGTTCCGTCACCCCATGTCGCGGCCGGCGCTCGCGCCCGCGGGGACTCACAGGACTTCGCGATGGGGGCGGAACCGGAGCGAAACCTTGGCGTTTTCGTGTTCAGAACGACGCGGCCCGCCCGCGTTGGTACTTTCTAAGGATACGAACCATGCTCGGTTGGGCCGTAACTTTTCTCGTCGTCGCTCTCGTGGCCGCTCTGCTTGGGTTCGGCGGCATCGCCGGCACCGCCATGGAGGCGGCCAAGCTGGTCTTCTTCGTAGCGATCGTCCTGTTCGCCATCTCGGCCGTTGTCGGCCTGATGCGGGGCCGTTCGCCGACACTTTGACCGAGGGCCGGAGCGGCCGGCCCCGTTCAGCGGGCCGTCGCACGGACCCACGGAAGAGCCGTCGCCGCAGGGCGGCGGCTTTTCCCATCGCGGTGCTGCCATCGCGCCGTTGCAGGGGTAGATTGTCCCGGTCACGGGACGAGCGGTTTCAGGCCTTGCGGTCGGCGCTGTCGAGCTTGGCGATCAGTTCGGCGAAGCGATCGGGTACGGGCTGCTGCGTGACCGTGTCGTACATCGCGCGCAGCTGCGCGGCGATGCGGTTCCGGGTCTGATCGCTGAGGCCGCCCTTGCTCCTGGCGCGGTCGGACGGGTCGGAGGCGGCCGTGCCGCCGGAGCTGTTCTCGGACTCCGACAAGCGATCCGAAGCGGTCTCGACGTGCGGATCGCGCGCGCGAAGACCGGCCTCCTTTCCCTGGTCCACCATCAACACGCCCCTTGTTGCCGAAGTCGGCCCGGCCGCATTGTGCTGCGGCTCGACATACGCCATGGCTGCGCCGGCAACGCCTGCGCGCCGGCATCGGTTCCGCTGGGGGGTGGAACGGAGTGCGGGCCTCCGCGTTGGGCGGTAGGCTGCGCAGGACAGAAAGCCGGCCCCGGCAGGCCCTCGGTGACGGATCGAGGCGCTCGCGGCCGGGCAACACGGCGAGGCACAGGGGATCGAATGTCGACATCGCAACTCGTGGTACAGCACCTGCCGTACCTGCGCCGCTACGCGCGCGCGCTCACGGGTAGCCAAGTGGCGGGTGACGCGTACGTCGCCGCCACCCTGGAGACCCTCGTCAACGAGCCGGACACGCTCGGTCGCAGCACCAACATCAAGGCCGACCTGTTCCGCGTCTTCACGCGGATCTGGAACTCGCTCTCGGTCAACGGCCGCAGCGAGCAGGTCCAGCACGACCTGCCGGCGGAGGTCCGCCTCGGCCAGATCACCCCGCTGCCGCGCCAGGCCTTCCTGCTCTCCTGTCTCGAGGGCTTCTCCGAGGAGGACGCGGCGATCATTCTGGGCGTCGACGTGTCCGAGGTTCGCGACCTCGTGGACGAGGCCGGTCGGGAGCTCGCCGCCGACATGGCGACCGAGATCCTCATCATCGAGGACGAGCCCCTGATCGCGATGGATCTGGAGGCGCTGGTCGAGGGTCTCGGCCACAACGTCATCGGTGTCGCTCGCACCCGCACCGAAGCGATCAAGATCGCCGGCGAGGGCAAGCGCCCCGGCCTGATCCTGGCCGACATCCAGCTCGCCGACGGTTCCTCCGGCCTCGACGCCGTGAACGACCTCCTGAAATCCTTCGAGGTGCCGGTGATCTTCATCACCGCCTATCCCGAGCGCTTCCTCACCGGTGAGCGGCCCGAGCCGGCGTTCCTGATCGCCAAGCCGTTCCAGCCCGCAAACGTCTCGGCGGTGATCAGCCAGGCGCTGTTCTTCCAGCAGACCGCCCGTCGGCGGGAAGCCAAGACGGCCTGAGCTGCCGGCCTGAGGTCAGGCTTGGCGGTTCGCCCCGGGAATTGACCCGGGGCGCCCGCGACCGAGAGTGGCGACAACGAAAAAGCCCCGGCTCACGCCGGGGCTTTTTCGTTGTCGGTCCGCACGCCCTCGTCGGTCGCCGCGCACAAAAAAAACGGGCCGGAGAGAGCTCCAGCCCGTCGCGAAGGTTCCGGCCGATGCACAAGGGGAATGCGGGGAGGACCAGGTGGCCGGGTGCACAGAGAACGGGTGCCGGAGCGGGAGGTTCCAGAAGGGGCGCTTTTTCGTGGGGCGTGCCTTTTGTGCAACGAACCGGGGCTGTGGATAGCGGGCGTGCGCCGCCGCACCAACAGCCGAGCTGCGTTCGAATACTCAGGCTTCGTAGACGCGAGACAGTCTAGGAACCTGCGATTGCAGGGCGCGTTGTACGAACATCCTGTCAAGCTCTCGCAATGAGGTCGGGGCGATGCTGCGGTCTGGTTTCATCCTGGGCGTGAGTGCTCCTGCGGCTCTTCTCACCGTTCTGGTCCAGCCGGTGGTTCGCGACACGGCGGATCGGTGGACGATGCCGGTCCCGACCGCGCAGACCATTTCGGCGCCGCTGCCCGGGATGCGACCCGTGTCGCTGTCGATCAGCCCGACGCGGGTGGCGGGGGTGCAGCGCCTCGACAGCCGGAACGCCCCGGTGGCCGGCGAGGCGCAGGATCTGGAGATCAAGCCGATCCTGCGGCAGGCGCCGCGGCGCATGCGCGAGGGGTGCGAGGCGGCGCTGAGCTCCCTGGTCGGTCCCGAGGCGCGCCGCATGACCCCCGGCCGCTGCATTTCCTGATCGGCGCCGACAAGGACCGGAAATCAGAAGGCCCCGCCGTCTCGGCGGGGCCTTCTGCTGTGTGGATCGGCCCTAGATCGCGATCCGCGGCCTAAACTTGAAACGAAAACGGCGCCCGTCCCGAGGGACGCGGCGCCGCTACGCGGTACGGAACGGCAGCGGCCTCACTCGGCCCGGCCGGTCCCCGTGGACTGACCGCCCTTGCGGCCGGCGGACGAGGCGAGCTCACGATCCTGCGAGAAGGAGCGCTTCTCGGCCGGAACGCTGCGGCCGCCCTTGCTGGCGATCTCGCGCTGCCGCTCCAGGTCCATCGAGGCAAAGCCTCGCTTCGAGGTCGAATTTCCGGACGCCATCAGTTCCTCCTCAGGCTTCGCTTCACCCCGCAACAACCTTCAGCAATAACCAAGGTTCCTGTCCCGAGACCTGCTCAAGCTTCCGACAGCTAAGCTTGGCAGCAACCCCGACTTGTGTGCCGCGTTGGTCGACATTCGACCTTGGTTGAAGTCCGCGTCGGGTCCGACAGGCCCGGAGGCCCGGCGACTCGTCCCGGGCGGACGGCGCGGCCTCACGGCACGAGAGAAGGGTTTTCGCGCATGACGAACCGCAACATGGTCAAGGATGCCGCTCCGGGGGCACAGGCCACGCAGCCCAACACGCCGCCGCTGCCGCCGATGCCGGCGCCGGAAGATTCCGCCACCCCGACCACCCGCGAGGAGCCGACGGATTCGCCGCACCTGAATGCCAGTCTCAAGCGCGACGCGCCCCCTCCCGGGGGACAGGGGCTCTCGACGAAGCGCTGAGCCGGGCGAGGGCGTTCTCAGGTCCGGCGCCGGTGCGCGAGGCGCGTCAGGCCCGCGACGAGAAGGGCGATCGCCAGGATCGTGACGATCCCGGCCACCGTCAGGATCCGCTGGATGAGGGGCGTGTAGACGCCGCGCGCGGCATCGTAGCCGTAGCAGAGCAGGGTGAGCCGGTCGGCGATGCTGCCGACCCGGCCCTCGCCGGCTTCCGTCAGGGCGAGGCGCAGGTCGCGCCCGGTCAGCGCCAGGGGCGACAGCACACGGGCTACCCGGCCGTCGGCGGTGAGGAGAAGCGCCGCCGCGGGATGCGCGAAGCTGTCGGTCCCGGCATCGTAGACAGCTTCATAGCCCAGCGCGCCGGTGAGGCGCGCGAGCGCGGCGTCCGACACGATGAGCGCCCGGGGCCGGACGGATCCCGCCCGATCCCCGAGCGTCTCCGCCAGCATGCGCCGGGCGGCTGCGGCGTCGTCGCGGGGATCGATCCCGACCAGCACGAGGGCGTAGTCGTCGATCGGCAGGCCGGTGGCCGCCAGCGCGTCCACCGACAGGGACAGCATGGGGTCGCAGACATTCCCGCAGGTGTAATCCACCGGCAGCAGAAGGGCCGCGCGGCCGCCCAGGGCCTGCCCGAGGGTGGTCGGCCGATCGGTGCGCGCGTCGGTGGCGGCGAGGTCGAGCGGGGCCCGGGCACCCGGGGGCGGCGCGACCGCGACGCGGGCGAGGTCGGCCTGGACGAGGCGGGCCGCTGCCGGCTCCGGCGACAGGACGAGGCACAGTGCCAGGAGGGCGCCGAGACCACACCGACAGGTTGCGTAAGGCGCGGGGCTGGACAAGTGCCTGACGAACCGCATGGATAAGCGGGCCCGTCCGGCCCCGCCGTCCTGGGCGTGAGACCCGTCGCGGAGCCCCCGAATGACCCTCGACACCGAGGTTTCCTCCCTGAAGCAGGTGCCGCTGTTCCGCGAGGTGGAACCGGCGCGCCTGAAGCTCCTGGCCTTCACCAGCGAGCGGGTGCATTTCGAGCCGGGGCAACGCTTCTTCGCCCGCGGCGACGTCGCGGATGCGGCCTACGTGATCCTCTCGGGTACGGCGGACGTCAGCATCGACGGTCCCGCCGGTCCGGTGCGGCTGGCGCTCCTCGGCCAGGACGCCCTCGTCGGTGAGATGGGCATCCTGGCCGAGCAGCCCCGCTCCGCCACCGTGACGGCGCAATCCGCGGTGACCGCCCTGCGTATCGACCGCGGGGTGTTCCTGGAACTGCTGGCCCAGTTTCCACAGATCAGCATCGCCCTGATGCGCGTGCTGGCGCTGCGGCTGGAGCAGACCAACCAGGCGCTGGCCGAGAGCCGGGGCTGATCATTCCGCGTAGGTGATGAATTCCAGGAGCGAGCCGTCGGGATCCCGGAAGTAGACGCTGATCCCCGCGCCCGCGGCGCCGTGCCGCTCCACCGGGCCGAGTTCCACCGGGACCCCGGCGGCCTCGAGATGCGCGATGGCGGTCTCGATCGCGCCCGACCAGCGGAAGCACAGGTCGCTGTTGCCCGGCTGGACGGGTTTCGCCGCGACCGGTACCGGCTCGACGCCCGGCCCGTGGCAATTGAGCTGGACGCCGCCGAACCGGTAGGCGAAGCCGGGACCGCGCTCGAGGATCTCGGCACCCACCACGTCGCGGTAGAAGGCGTTCGAGCGTGCCCAGTCGCTCACGTGGATCACGCAGTGATCGAGGTGTATCGCCGGGCTGAGCGGGACATCGGGAGCGACCGTCGCCTCGGTGGGAAGAGTTTCGGTCTCGGCCATCGTTCACCTCCGCTCCGGGCGCAGTAGAGCACCGCTGCGATTCAGAATTAGGGCACAACCGTGGCCGTGGGAGCGGCTCGCGCACGGCCGGCTGCGGCGCAAAAGCTACATCGTCACAGGCGCAGAGGCGGTAGGCATGGCGCGACGACCGTATCCCGCACGACAGGACCTATGATCGCCACGCTTCCCTCGGCCTGGAGCCGCCTGCGCCGGATCGTTCTCTCGCGAATCCTCCTCGCCGTCGTGGCAATCGCGCCCCTCGCGGCCTGCCAGACCCGTCCGGTCCAGGTCGCCCAGGACGACGAGGCGGCGTGGTACGTCGGCAGCAAGCCCGACAAGCCCTTCGACATTCCGCTGGTCGACACCCAGCGCCTCGATCCGAAGTACCGCCGCCAGCAGGTGAGCTACAACGGCCCCGAGCAGCCCGGGACGATCGTGGTCGACATCGACAAGCGTCAGCTCGTCCTGGTCCAGGCCGACGGCACGGCGATGCAGTACGGTGTCGGCGTCGGCAAGGCCGGCTTCTCCTGGAAGGGCGAGGCTCGGGTCGGGCGCAAGGGCGTCTGGCCGGACTGGAGCCCGACCGTCACGATGGTCTCGCTGCATCCCGACCTGCCGCGCACCCGCAAGGGCGGCCTCGACAATCCCCTCGGCGCGCGCGCCCTCTACCTCTACCAGGGCAACCGCGACATCCTGTTCCGCATCCACGGCACCAACGAGCCCTGGAGCATCGGCGAGCAGATGTCGTCGGGCTGCGTCCGGATGCTGAACGAGGATATCGCCGACCTGTATGAGCGCGTGCCGGTGGGCACCCGCGTGCTGATCAAGCGCAACGGCAAGTACAGGACCTGATTGGGCGACCTGCGGATTCCTGGCCGGTCAGCCGGCCGGCGTCCCCGCGGCGGACGCGTCGCGGACCTCGCCGGAGACCCGCTTTGCGAGCCGGTCCAGAGCCGCTCGATCCAGATCACCCCGATCCGGGCCGCCGGGGGCCGCGGCCGGCTCGCCCGGTCGACCGTCCGGCCCCATGCCGTCGCTGGCCAGCACCGCGGCGGTGGTCAGGCCCGGACTGGTCCGGTCCGTCGGCCGCTCTGGGCCGATCGAGAGGCCGGCCCAGACGAGGAGAGCCGCGCACAGGGCCAGGCTGGCCAGCAGGGTCTTGAGAAAGGTCATGTTTCATAACGAGCGGCTCCGGGCCGTCGTTCCGTTGCCAAGCTTCACTCCGACGGGCGGAACGCTTTGGCAACCACGGCGGTCGAAACTCGGCATCGCGCTCGCGAGGCCGATTCGGTCGCCCGGCAAATTCGCCACATTGGCCGGGCACGGTCGCGGCCTCGACGCCCCCGTCATCAGCTGACTCGCCACGCGCGTGGACATTCCCGCTATGATCAGACCGATGCTCGCCCTGCTCCTCCTCTGCGGCCCCGCGGCCGCGGCCGGGACGGTCAGCGGCCCCGCGACCGTGATCGACGGTGACACGATCGAGGTGCAGGGCACGCGTATCAACCTCTACGGTATCGACGCTCCCGAGACCGCGCAGCGCTGCGAGACCGCCAATGGCCAGGAGTATCGCTGCGGCAGCAAGGCCGCGCAGGCCCTGCGCGCGCGGATCGGCGGCGGCGCGGTCACGTGCGAGCGGCGGGAGGGCGGCGTGCCCGGTCGCGTCACCGGGATCTGCCACGTCCACGGCGAGGACCTGTCCGCCTGGATGGTCGGACAGGGCCTGGCGCTGGCCAACCGTCAAGTGACGGCTCCCTATATCCGCCAGGAGGGCCACGCCTGGGCGACCCGCCGCGGCATCTGGGCCGGCACCTTCGAGAAGCCGGCCGACTGGCGCCAGGACCGGCGCCGAGTCGAGGCCGCGGCCGGCACGAGCGCGGCCGACTAGCCGCTCCGGCGCCTCAGGCCGTCGCGTCCTGTCCCTCGGTGAATTCCCGCCAGAGGAGGACCAGGGCGGCCATCACGGCCGGCCCGAGGAACAGGCCGAGGAGCCCGAAGGTCTCGACGCCGCCGAGGATGCCGAGGAGCACCCACAGGAAGGGCAGCTTGGTCGTGCCGCCGATCAGCGCCGGGCGGATGAAGTGGTCGGCCACGAAAGTCACGACGAGGCCCGCCGCCGCCACCACGAGAGCCGCCGTCACCGACCCGGCCGCCACCAGGAGGAGCGCCGCGATCGCGATGGCCACGGCGGCGCCGAACGGGATCATCGCCGCCACCGCCGTGAAGGCGCCGAGCAGGACCGGGTGGGGCACGCCCGCGAAGTGGTAGACGATCCCGAGCACGAAGCCCTCGCCGAGGCCGACCAGCACCAGCCCGTCGACCGTGCCGTGCACGGAGGCCACCATCTGGCGGGCGACGCGCTCGCCGCGCGGCCCGAACAGCCGGTGGCAGGCGGTGAGCGACTGGTCCCGCACCGTCCGCCAGTCGCGGAACAGGAAGAACAGCGCCACGAGGCTGAAGCCGAACAGGACGATGCGGTGCAGCACCTCGCGGCCGACATTGCGGGAGGCCCCAAGCACCGAGTGGTTCTCGAACCGGCGCAGCAGGTCGGAGCCCGCCTGCGCGTGGCCGAGATTGTCGTTCCACCACGCGGTCGCCTGCGCGGCGCCGTAGGGCAGGTGCTGCAGGAATTCCGGCGCCGGCACCCCGTTCGCCTCGGCGTTCCGAACGAACTCGGCCACGTCGTGGGCCTCGCGGGCGGCCTGGATGCCGAGGATCGCGAGCGGCGCCAGGAAGACCAGCGCCACGGCCGCGGTCATCAGCGTGGGCAGGAGGATGTTGTGCTTGCCCGGCGGGAAACGGTGCTCGAGCCGCTGGTAGACAGGCCAGAGGGCGATCGCCAGGACCACCGCCCAGGCGAGCGCCGGCAGGAACTCGTGCAGGATCCAGAGGCCGAGCGCCGTCAGGGTCAGGACCAGCAGGACCCGGGCCGCTCCCTGGGAGCGCGCGCGCTCCTGCGGCGGCAGGGGCGGCGTCTCGACGCGCGCCGGCGGAGCGGCGGGCTTGGTGATCGGTGGCATCCGTCTGGTCTCCTGAGGACGCGCCTCGTCTCGCCGTCAAGCTAGGGCCGGCGCGTCCGGAGCGTACGCGCGTCCCCGCACCCGGCGGCGCACGCCTGTGGACAGGCGCTGAAACGCCGGGGAAGCGCCGCGGTTGCCGCTTCTGACACCCTCGTGTAGAGGTCGCCGCCATTCGACCGGGCCGCGTTCCAGGCCCCGTCCACGCGTCGGGCGGCCGCCCGGGCGGCGAGGGGGCTCCCGCACGACCGATCCGGAACTCGAACAGCCCGCGAGAAGACATGTCCGACGAGCCCGCCCACGGCAGCGCCACCTTCGAGCGCGTGGCCGACATCATTGCCGAGACCGCCGACATCCCGCGGGACAAGATCACGCCCGAGAGTCACGCCATCGACGACCTCGGCATCGACAGCCTTGCCTTCCTCGACATCGCCTTCGCGGTCGACAAGGCCTTCGGTATCAAGCTGCCACTCGAGCGGTGGACCCAGGAGGTCAACGAGGGCAAGGTCCCGGCCGAGGAGTACTTCGTCCTCAAGAACCTGTGCGCGCGCATCGACGGCCTCGTGGCCGAGAAGGCCGCCAAGGTCTGAACCGAGGCCGATCCGACCCGTCATGCGCCTCGAATACTTCGAGATGATCGACTCTGTGCGGCTCCTCGACAGGGCCGCCGGCCGCATCGAGGCGCTCGCCCGGGTGCCGATGGCGAGCCCGGTCTTCGAGGGCCACTTCCCCGGCCACCCCCTCGTGCCGGGTGTGCTCCTGACCGAGACGATGGCCCAGGCCTCCGGGTACCTCGTGCTCGCCCATCTCGACTTCGCCCGGATGCCGTTCCTCACCGGGGTCGACAAGGCGCGCTTCCGGTCCTTCGTCGGGCCCGGCGCGGACCTCCTCGTCACGGCCACCCTCGTGCACGACGGCTCGGGCTACGCGGTGACCAGGGCGGCGATCAGCCACGACGGCAAGGCGCTGAGCGACGCGGAACTCCGCTTCCGCACCATGCCGTTCCCGGACGGACTCGACGCGCCGATGCGCGAGCGCGCGCGGACCATCGGCCTGCTCCCCGATCCGGCTCCGGCCGGACGCGAGCCCTGAGCCAGCCATGAGCCAGCCATGAGCCGCCCCGTCGTCGTCACCGGCCTCGGCCTCGTCTCCTGCGCGGGCGAGGGCGTCGACGCCCACCTGGCCGCCCTCGCCGGGGAGGCGGCCCCGCGCACCGACAGCGAGACCTTCGCGCCCTATCCGGTCCATCCGGCCCCGGCGATCGTCTGGGACGGCCAGATCCCCAAGCGCAGCGACCAGCGCCAGATGGAGGCGTGGCAGCGGCTCGGCGTCTACGCCGCCGGCCTCGCGCTCGACGCAGCGGGCGTGAAGGACGACGCCGCCTTCAAGCAGGCGCTTCACCTCGTCGTGGCCGCGGGCGGCGGCGAGCGCGACTACGCGGCGGACGGAGCGATCCTGACCGGCCTGCGCGACGCCGCCGATCCGGGCGCCTACCTGAACGAGCGGCTCCAGAACGATCTCCGCCCGACCCTGTTCCTCGCCCAGCTCTCGAACCTGCTCGCCGGCAACATCGCCATCGTGCACGGGGTGACGGGCGCCTCGCGCACGTTCATGGGCGAGGAATCCGCCGGGGTCGACGCCCTGCGGATCGCCCAGGCGCGGGTGGCGTCGGGCCAGATCGACGCGATCCTGGTCGGCGGCTCCTACAGCGCCGAGCGGCCGGACGTTCTGGTGATCCACGAGATGGGCGGCTACCTCGCCCGCGACGCCTACCGCCCGGTCTTCGCGCGGGGCGAGTCCGGTGGCGGGGCGGGCGGGTTCATCCTCGGGAGTTGCGCGGCCTTCCTGATGCTCGAATCCGCCGCCCACGCCGCGGCGCGCGGCGCCCGCGCCCTGGCCCGGCTGGAGCCGGTGGCGAGCGATCGGACCCGGCGCGCGCCGGGCAGTGTCGCCGGCAGCCTCGAGACGCTCTGGCGACAGGCCGGCCTCTCGGCTCCCGACACCGTCCTGTCCGGCGCTACCGGGGTGGCCCCGATCACCGCGGAGGAGCGGGACGCGCTGGCGCGGCTCGCACCGGGCGCGCACCTGCGCGCCCTCGGGGACGTGATCGGGCACGGGCTCGAAGTGGCGGCGCCGTTCGGGGCGGCGCTCGCCGCCGCCCTCGTCGCCGCCGGCGGTGCGCGCGAGGTCGCCGTGACGGCCGTCGGCCACCGGCGCGGCGAAGGGATCCTGCGCCTCGTCCCGGCCTGAGCGAACCCGCGTCACGGGGCCCATGTCGGCCGCGTCCGATCGTCCGGTCGGCAGCACAGCTTTCGCGCGGACGCGCCGTATTGAAATCCCTTATCCCGTTGTTCAAGCGACCGTTCCGGCGCCGCTCAACCGGAATTTCCGGAAAGAGTTTCCCGCATCGCTGCGGCGCTGGCCGAGGGAAATATTTCTCTGCGCTTGCCAAAGAACCGCCGGCGGTCTACTTCTACCGCATCGGCACGTGTCCGGATATCTTGGACCGTTACGCCTTCGCAGGGCGGTTCTGACTTTCCTATCGCTATCGGTCGATGCCGGCGCCCCCTCGTTCGGGCGGGTGCCATCTCTCACTATGCCTGCGAAGATCAAGGACTTCCATGAGCACCGGAACCGTCAAGTGGTTCAACGAGACCAAGGGCTACGGCTTCATCCAGCCGGATGACGGCGGCAAGGACGTGTTCGTCCACATCTCGGCCGTCGAGCGCGCCGGCCTGCGCGGCCTGAACGAGGGCCAGAAGGTCACGTACGAGCTGGAGACCGACCGTCGCAGCGGCAAGCAGTCCGCCGGTCAGCTCCAGACGGCCTGATCGCCGCCCTCAGCGTTTCTCCGGAAGCCGCTCCTCTGGGAGCGGCTTCTTCGTATCTGCCATCGTGTTTCTAAACCCCCCCCCTCTGCGGGTGACGGCCTTCGCCGCACCCGATCCAGGAGTGTCTGTGAGCTTTTTGAACAAGCAGGGTGTCGCCGATCGCCTCGAGACCGCCGCCAAGGCGCGCTCCGAGATGCTGGCCCGGTTCCGGGCCCGCCCGTCCGCCGACGACCCGGCCGTCCTCGCCCGCCAATCCGCCCGCCGCGCTGTGGTCGATGCCCGCGAAGTCCGCGCTGCCGAGCGCGCCGCCCAGCGTCAGGCCGAGATCGAGCGCGCCGCCGCCCTCGCCGAGGCGGAACGCCTCGCCGAGATCGAGCGCAAGCACGCCGAGCAGCTGGCCGCCCAGGAGCGCGCCAAGGCCCTGCAGGCCGAGCAGAAGGCCCAGCGCGACGCGCGCTATCTCGCCCGCAAGGCGAAGGCCCAGAAGAAGCGCTGAGGCGCGTTCCGCAGCGATGCCCGTCCAGGAGCTCGGCATGTCCCACAAGTTCAAGGTCGGCGAGCGCGTCTGCCGGCCCCG
This sequence comes from Methylobacterium sp. UNC300MFChir4.1, assembly GCF_900110155.1. Lineage (NCBI taxonomy): Bacteria > Pseudomonadati > Pseudomonadota > Alphaproteobacteria > Hyphomicrobiales > Methylobacteriaceae > Methylobacterium > Methylobacterium sp. UNC300MFChir4.1. Next base: position 83,618 of record NZ_FOCS01000001.1, read on the forward strand.
CCTGGGCATCCCGGGCGAGACGGGCGAGGCCGAGGTGTTCGAGATCTTGCGGCTGATGCCGGCGGATCAGACCGGCGAGCCGAGCTATCGGATCCGGACGAAGACCGGCGAGCGGGCGATCCGCGAGGGTGACCTCGTCGCGGCCCCGCAGGCCTGATCCGGGCGCCTCAGAGCGTCCGGAACATCACCAGCGCGTCGACCGGCCCGAGCGTCGGGTGCCGGAAGGCGCCCGGCAGCCGGCCGACCACGTCGAAGCTGAAGCTCTCCCAGAGCCGGACGGCCCGGGCGTTGGTGCTCACCACGAAGTTGAACTGCATCGCCGCGAAGCCCCGCGCCCGCGCCCGATCGAGGGCGTGCGCGCACATGGCCCGCGCGACCCCGCGGCCGAGGGCGGCCGCTCCCGTCATGAAGCCGCAATTGGCGACATGGGCGCCCCCGCCAGCCTGGTTCGCGCGCAGGTAGTACGTGCCGAGCACCGTCCCCGCCTCCTCGGCCACGAAGGTCTCGCGGTCGGGGCCGGTCCAGTACGCGAGGGCCTCGGCCTCGCCGAGGTCGCGGTCCAGCGCGTAGGTCTCACCGGCCCGGATGGTCGGCACGATGATGCCGGTGATGGCCGCGTGGTCGGCCGCCTGCACGGCCCGGATGTGCAGACTCACCCGAATTGCTCCCGCAGGATGCGCTCGTCGAGGCTGTGGCCGGGATCGTGCAGCAGCACGAGCTCGGTGGCGCGGTCGAGGGACGTCTCTACCGTGCAGACCCGGCGGAACTCCGTGTGGTCGGCCACCGCCGCGACCGGGCGGTGGGGGGCGTCGAGGACGTCGATCCGGATCCGGGCGTAGTCCGGCAGAAGTGCGCCGCGCCAGCGCCGGGGGCGGAAGGCCGAGATCGGTGTCAGCGCCAGAAGCTTGGCGTCGAGCGGTAGGATCGGTCCCCCGACCGACAGGTTGTAGGCCGTGGAGCCCGCCGCGGTGGCGACGAGCACGCCGTCGGCGATCAGCAGGTCGAGCCGGACATTGCCGTCGACGGCGATCTTCAGCTTGGCGGTCTGGTGGGTCTGGCGCAGCAGGTAGACCTCGTTGATCGCCCGCGCCCGGTGGGATCGGCCCTCCGTGTCGAGCACGTCCATCACGAGCGGGTGGATGACGCTGCGCTGGGCGTTCTCCAGATGCTCCAAGAGGTCGTCGTCGCGGAACTCGTTCATCAGGAAGCCGACCGTGCCGCGGTTCATCCCGTAGATCGGCTTCGGGTGGTCCATGAAGCGGTGCAGCACCTGGAGCATCAGGCCGTCACCGCCCAGGGCCACGACGACGTCGGCCTCCTCGGGCGGGACGTGGTCGTAGCGCCGCATCAGGGCGGCCGCGGCCTCGCGGGCGTAGCCGGTCGGGCTCGCCACGAAGGCGATCTTCTGGAAACGCGGCATGGATCAGGCGCAGCCGCGCAGGCGCGTCGGGATCGCCTCAGGGTTCACGTCACGGCTCCAGTCTGACGAGCGAACCGCCCGGTTGACGTCCTTGCCCGGCATGCGCCTCACTCCGCGAGCACACGCGCAATTGGAGGCATAGCATGGAGCGTCCGCTCCTCGTCTACACCACCTTTCCCGACCTCGCCTCGGCGCTGAACATCGGCGAGGCGCTGGTCCGCGAGCGACTCATCGCCTGCATCAACGTGCTACCGGGCATGCAGTCCGTCTACAGCTGGAAGGGTGCGGTGGAGCGCGGTGCCGAGGTCGCAGCCATCCTCAAGAGCCGCGAAGGTCTGGCCGACGCGCTGGCGGTCGCGCTGAAGGCCCGCCACCCCTACGACACGCCGATCATCCTGCATCTGCCGGTCGCCGGGGCGGACGCCGACACGGCCGCCTGGATCCTGGCGGAGACGCAGCCCGGTAAGTCGTTCGAGAACGGGACCCAGGCGGACTGATCCGGCAGACTGCGCCGCGCTGCTTCCCACCCTGACCCTTCCGGCCGGTTCCGGCAGTGTGCCGGACAGGGTCCAGACGGCTGTGGACAAGCGCGCTTTGCCGTCGGTGCGGGCGCCACAATGGCTCGTCGGACACTGGTGCCATTGGCGTAGTCGTGGAGTCGAATTAAAAAGACATAAATATACGAATCTATGCTAAAAATATCCGATCTTGAATTATGGAACGAGAATTTATACTGACTGATTGGAGTATAGGATTGAATTCATCTGGTGTGCTTGGCTAGAAAACCTCCGTGCGTACACCGCACGCGATGCGACGCGGAGGAAAATCATGGGACGTTTCAGGAATGCAGGACGGTTGGGGTTGGTCCTGCTCGCCGCAGTCGCGGGCGCCGTGCATGCGCAAGCGGCCGGGGCGCCGAAGAGCGAGCCGCTGATGACCGTCGCGCCGGCGCCGTCCGGTCCCGCCGGCCTCGCATCGGCCGATCCGCCCGCCTTGCGGTACGGTGTCCTCTATGCCGACGACAAGGGCCACAGCCATGTCCAGTATTGTGACCTGAAGAACTTCATCTTCAAGAGCTACGCGCCTCCGGCAGCGCCGCAATATGTCGGCTTTCCGCCGGGTGAGGTGACGTCGATCAAGTACGCGGTCCTGCCGGTCGGCTATGTCGGCACGTGGCACACGGCGCCGGGTCCCCAATGGGTGATCACCCTGTCGGGCCGCTGGTCCGTGGAGGCTACGGACGGGTCGGTGCTGGAGCAGGGCCCCGGCGAGGTGGAATTCAACGCCGATATGGGATCGACACCGCAAGGGCCTGAGGGCCATGTCGGACACCTGACCCGGCAGGTCGGCGACGTGCCGAACGTGCAGCTCATCGTCTCGCTGAAGCCGCAGGCCGGAAAGGCCCGCTCCACCGATCCGTGCCAGCCGTCCCAGCCCTGAAGCGCGGTGCGGGCCGGCGACACTCGTTCCGCCGGCCCGCGCGGGTCAGCCGCCGCTCACCGGATAGCTGCGGCCCTTCCAGGTCGCCGCGCCGGCCCGTTCGCGGCGCAGGAGCACGTTCCACTGGATCGCCAGGGCCACCGCGACCGCCGCGGGGTGGAGCGGGATCGTCGCCCACGGGGCCCGGACCGCGACGGTGACGGCCGTTCGGGTCGCCAGGGACAGGCCGAGGGCCAGCACGGCCGGGGTCAGGGCGGAGGCCGGCAGCAGCCCGAGCAGCCCGGCCAGGACGAGGAGCGGCGGCAGGATCTGACCGCAGCCGAGGAGCAAGGTCCAGATCGGAAGGGCGCGGGGCGTGGCCATGCCCTCGTGGGCGTTCTTGGAGAAGCCGGCCCAGGCCTGGGCGAAGCCGTTGTACATCCGGCAGGTGGCCAGCGCGGCGGCGGCCACGAGATCCGTCCGGTAGCCCGCGGCCCGGAACAAGCGGGGCAGGCGGACTCCGTCGTGCAGGGAGGTGCGGATCGCGCCGTGGCCACCGGTGGCCGCGTAGGCCCCCCGATCCATCAGGATCAGTTGACCGCAGGCCGCGCCGAGCGACGGGTCGGACAGGCGGCGCATCAGCGGCACGGGCAGGAAGCCGAGGAGCAGGAAGTCGATCATCGGCACCGTCAGCATCTCACCCACCGTGTCGGTCCGCTGCCGGGGCACGCCGCTGACGAGGGCCGCGCCGGTGCGGCGAGCCTGCGCCGCGAGGGCGGCGGCTGCCCCGGCCTCGAGGCGCACATCGGCGTCGATGAACAGCAGGTGGTCGCCGCGGGCGAGCCCGGCCATGTGGCTGCAGGCGTGGTTCTTGCCCGTCCATCCGTCGGGCAGGGCCGGCACCGGGACGAGACGCAGGCGCGGGTCGCCGACGGCGCGCACGATCTCGGCGGTCGCGTCGGTGGAATGGTCGTCGCCGACGATCACCTCCACCGGGACCGCGGCGCTGGCGAGCGCCGCCCGCACGGTGGCGTCGATGTTGCCGGCCTCGTTGCGCGCCGGGATCAGGATCGAGACGAGACCGGCCCCGGTCTCCACCGCGGGTTGGCGCAGGACCGCGAGATTCACCGCCGCCAGGATGGCCGGCAGGAGGGCGGTGGCGAGGCAGAGGTACGCCAGGGCCGTGAGGATCGAGTCGGTCATCGTCTGCGCCGGCAGGGGTGCGCGCCACGATAGGGGATCGGGCGGGATCTGGCGCGCGCGGGCGGTCTCATCCGGCGCGATCCTGACCGCCCGCGGCGCGGTGCGCCGGATCGAACCGGCGGCCGGAGAGGCGGGCCGACAGGCGCCGCCACAGGTCGTAGAGGCCGCCAACGCCCTTCCGGCCGGAAACCAGCGTGCGGAAGCGTCCGGGCTCCCGGCTGATCACGTCGGCGCTCAGGCGGTCGAGGGTTCGGGTCAGTTCGGATTCCAGGCGCGCGAGGCGCTGATCGCGCGGGAGCGCGGCGAGTTCGGATCCGACGATCCCCGGCCCGAAGGCCGTGAAGGCTCCCGCGCCGCGCTCGTCCCAGAAGGTGTACTCGACGGCGAGCGGGACGAAGAGCGCGTCGGGGGCGATCTCGGCGAGCCGCGCGACGCCGGGACGGAGGGCCAGCGGCCGCGCGCGGGCATCGGCGAAGCGGCCCTGCGCGGTGATCCAGAGCATGCCGTCGGGGGCTCCGAGGATCGACCGTGCGGCTGCCAGGAACTGCGCCGCCCCGCGCGGGCTGTCGAGGTCGACGCCGAAGGCCCCGATCCGCTCGAAGATGCGGTAGCGCGCCAGCATCGCGGCGTCGAACGGCGCGCGGCTCGCCCGCTCTGGATAGAGCCGGCCGCCCAGCACGATGATCAGCGCGGCGTCCCACCAGGCCGGATGGTTGCAGTAGACCACGATCGCGCCGGGATGGTTCGCGTCAGGTGGCGTGCTCCAGAGGGGCAGCCGCAGGGCGTCGAGGTGGCGGTGCAGGTATCGCTCGAACCACGCCACCATAAAGGCGCGGATCCGAGGCGAGACCGAGGGCAGGGGGGCGCCGTGCGCGCCTCTCGCGCCCCCCGTACCGGGGGGCGGAGATGGCGGCGTCGCGGTCACGCCGAGGCGCGCAGGGCGCCGCGCGCGTCCTGGTCATGCGCGTCGGCGGCGATCCAGCCCGACATCATCACCATCGGCATGCCGGGCCCCGGATGGGCGGCGCCGCCCGCGAGGTAGAGGCCGCGCACCTGCCGCGACCGGTTGCCGGGCTTGAACGCCCCCATCACGCGCCCGTGGGAGGCGAGGCCGTAGATCGCGCCGTTCAGGACCTTGTAGCGCTCGTGGATGTCTTGCGGCGTGAGGTGGCGCTCGACGACGATACGCTCTTCGAGATCCGGCATGCCGGCGGTGCGCTTGAGCTTGTCGAGGATCGTGCGGCGGTAGTTCTGGAACAGCGGCCCGTCCGGACGCCAGTCGTGGTGCGGCCGCAGATACGGCGTGTGCACGAGGACGTAGAGCGCCTCGCCGCCCTCGGGCGCCACGCTCGGATCGGTGGAGGAGGGAGCTGCCAGATAGGCGGTGGGGTCCGGGGCCGGCTCGCCCTTGTTGTAGATGTAGTCGAACTCCTCCTCCGGGTCGCGGGAGAAGACGAAGTCGTGGTGGTTGAGGTGCTCGTAGCGCTTGTTCAGGCCGAGATAGAGCACCACGCCCGAGCAGGCCGGTTCGGGATTCTTCTTGGCGTAGGCCTTGGCGGCCTCGCCGCCCACGAGCTCCCGGTAGGTGCGGACCGAGTCCATGTTGGAGATCACGGCGTCGTAGGCCGTGACCCCCGCGGCCGTCCGCACGCCCCGGACCGCGCCGTTGGCGGTCTCGATCCCGGTCACCTCGGTGTCGGTCTTGCACGTGGCGCCGAGTTCCTGGGCGAGCTTCGCCAGCCCCTCGGCGACGGCGCGGGTGCCGCCCATCGGGTACCAGACGCCGTCGGCCGTCTGCATGTGGGCGATGGCGCAGAGCACCGCCGGCGCGCCGTAGGGCGAGGAGCCGACATACTGCACGAAGTGGTCGAGCATCTGCGCGAGCCGCGCGTCCTTGACCTTGCCGCGGATCGTCGAGGCCACCGAGGCATGCATGCGCAGCGACAGTACGTCGCGCAGCGTGCCCGGGTTCATGTTGGCGCGGATGTTGATCGTGTCGAACAGGTCCTCGACCGGCTTCCAGAAGAAGAATTTCTCGGACACGCCGTGAAGATGCTCGGAGATGGTGATGAACTTCTTGTAGCCCTCGCCGGTGCCGGGGGCGAAGCGCTCCATGTCGCCGGCCATCCGCTCGACGTCCTGCATCAGGTCGATATGCGTGCCGTCGTCGAAGAAGCAGCGCCACTGCGGGTCCAGGCGGCGCAGGTCCATGTAGTCGTGGACCGAGCGGCCGGACTCCGCGAAGATCCGCTCCAGCACCCGGGGCACGGTCAGGATCGTCGGCCCCATGTCGAAGCGGAAGCCGCCCTCGTGGAGCACCGCCGCCTTTCCGCCGAGCCAGCCGTTCTTGTCGTAGACCGTCACGCGGTGGCCCCGCGCGGCGGCGACGCACGCGGCGGCGAGTCCGCCGAGCCCGCTGCCGATGACGGCGACCGTGGAATCCTGGCTCATCCTGCTGGCTGGCTCCCCGGGCCGAGGAAGGCGTGGCCCGCAGAGCGAAGCTAGACCTGGGGCCGGGCGGGTCAACGCGCCACCCGGTCGCGGTCGCCTAGTGGCGGCGCTCGCCTGTGGACAGGCGCACCAGGAAGTTTCCGATCTCCCGCCGGCGGAGCCCGGCCTCCAGCACCTCGGGCCCGACGCCGTGACGCCAGGCCAGGCGGCGCGCGGTCTCCGGGTCGTGGCCCTGGAGCGTCGCGACTTCGTCGGCATAGGCGGCCACGGCCCGCGAGTTCTCGGCGAGACCCGCCTCGACAATGGCGGTGTCGCAGAGGCGCAGCATCGCGGCCAGCTCGTCGAGGTCGAGCTCGGGATGATACTGCGTCCCCCAGAACCAGCCGCGATCCCGGCGGATCTCGAGGGCCTGGATGCCGAGAACGCGGTTGCCGGCGAGCACGCGGGCGCCCGGGGGCGGCTCTAGGACGGCGTCGGAGTGGATCGCCGGGGCGTCCCAGGTCGCCGGCCGTCCGGCGAGCAGAGGGTGAGTTCGGCCCTCCTCGGTCAGGGTGATCGCCCGGGCGAAGCCGTATTCCGGCCCGCGGGGGTTCTCGGCGGCGCGCCCGCCCGCCACCGTGGCGGCGACCTGCACGCCCCAGCACGAGCCGAAGACCGCGCGCCCGGCCTCGAAGGCCGCGCGCATCAGGTCGAGCTGCCGGTTCACGGCCGGCGTGCCCTCCGAGACCTTGAGGGTCGAGCCGGTGAAGATCAGGCCATCGAACTCCGCGAGACCCGCCGGCAGGGCCGCGTCGGCGTCGGCGGCGTTGACGTGCTGGCAGACGGAGTCCGGCGCGAGGTCCCGCACCACCGCCGCGTAGGACTCGGCCGAGGTTCGTCCGGTGGCCGCGACGTGGCGGTCGCGGGCGGCGCGATCGTTGCCGTCGGCGATGAGCAGGCGGAGCATGCGGGATACCGGGGAGCGCGGCCGTAGCGGAGGCGTCTCTATGTCGGTGCGCACCGCGTCGCAGGAACGGCGCGGATCGTCGCGGGAGGCGGGCGCTGAAATCGGGCCCGACTCCTCCAAACGGGTGATGCGTCCCGCGAGGCCGGGGTTACCCCTTCCGTCTCGGACTCCGAGGAACGATCAGCGCGGAGGACAGGATGCCAGATCTCGCCGAGGTGGAGCTCTACTGCGCGGAAGCCCGGGATATCCTCGCTCACGCGGAGAACATCGTTGCCGACCTGGACCGGAGAGGTGCCTGCGAGGGGCACTGCCTGATGGCGAACCAGGGCCTCGCGGCGCTGCGGAACCTCGACCGCATCATCGAGCGGCACCGCAGGCGGCTGGCGTTCCTGGCCCTGCCCAACGCGGTCGGCCCGTCCCCACCTCCATCCCCTCCGCGGAAGCGGAACTGGTTGCTCTTCCTCCGGCGGCGCGGCGGCTACGCGGGCCATGGCATCGAGGCGCATTCCTAAGGCTTTCCCGGAGGATCGAGCGAGCCACGCGAGGCGTGCAGATCCCTGGCTGCCGGCGACGCGGCGGTGCGACGGCCTGTCGAGGACCCTGCTGGTCGGGATCGTGCTGCTCGTCCTGGGGTTGGCCATCCCGGCCACCGCCCGGCGAGCACCCCCGCCGTTGCACTAGGCGGCCGAGATCGAGGCCCTGGTCAACAGGGCGGCCGACATGCTGGAGGCCGAGGGCGCGCGGGCGTTCGACGCGTTCCGGCGCAAGGGGAGCACCTGGCGATACGGGGACGTCTACCTGTTCGTCGTCGACCTGCGGGGGATCGTCCTCTTCAACGCCGCCCATCCGAACCGCGAGGGCCACGACCTGCTCCACGAGCGCGACGCCGACGGGAAGCAGTTCCACCACGATTTCATCGACGCCGTCACGCGGTTCGGGTCCGGATGGGTCGACTACATGTTCCCGAAGCCCGGCCAGTCGGCGCCGAGCGTGAAATGGAGCTACGTCTGCGCGACGCGCGTGGCCGGCGTGGAGGCGCTGGTCGGTGCCGGCGTCTACGTGGAGTAGCGCCGTCCGGGTCGGGACGGCGGGCCCTAGGCCGTCCGCCGCGCCGCCAGCGCGAGGGCGAACGCGAGACCGGCCAGGGTCAGCGCCGCCAGGACGCCCAGGGCCGGGGCCGCGGCGGAGAAGCCCTCGCCCAGGGCGCTCTGGTAGGCCTCGATCGCCCAGGCGTTCGGGGTGAGCCATCCGGCCTGCTGCAGCCAGGGCGGCATCAGGAACCGCGGGACCATCGAGCCTCCGACCGCCGAGAGCAGCAGCACCCCGAAGGTCGAGGCGAGATGCGCCTGCTGGCGCGAGGCCGCGAGCGCGCAGGCCGCGAGCGCCAGACCGGCCGCCATCGCGGAGACCAGCAGGCAGGCGGCCAGGAAGGCCGGCCAGTGCGGACCGATCTCGACGCCGTAGAGAAGCGCGGCGGCCAGGAAGATCAGTCCGGCCTGGACGAGCCCCTGCAGCGTCAGGAAGGCGAACTTTCCGAGCACCACGACGGGCAATCCACCCGGCCCGGCCATCAGCCGCTCGGTGAGGCCCGTCTCGCGCTCCTCGACCAGGGACATGGCGCCCTGCATGGCGGCGAAGAGCAGGAACACCGCGGTGATCGCGCCGGCATAGTAGCTCACCCGGGCATTGGCGGTCCCGGACGCGGTGCTGCGGCGCTCCACCAGGGAGGCGAAGCTGAACGGTTCCTTCTTGGCACGCTGCTCGGCGAAGGCCTCGTCGAGGAACCGGCGCTCGTCTGGACCGATCTTGCCCGTGCGCTCGACGTCGGCGACGACCCGCGACAGGACCACGTCGGGCAGCGCCTCGTTCAGGACCCGCTGGAGCTGGCCGAGGGCGATCGGTGTCGCCAGCGCCTTGGCAGGGTTCTCGACCAGCACCACCGGCTGGTCCGCGGAACCGGGCGCGGCCACAGCAGGGGCGGCGATCAGGTCTCCACGCAGGACCAGCGCCACGTCGACCTCGCCGGCCCGCACCGCCTGCGCCACGGCGTCGATGTCGGTCGCGGGCAGCCGCGACACCCGGAGCGAGGGATCGGCCGCGAGCGCGTCGGCGAGGCGCTGTGTCGCCGCGGTGTGGACGAGGTCGGCCAAGCCGAGATGGATGCGGATCCGGTCGCCGATCGCACCGGAGAAGATCGCCGCGAAGATCGAGAAGATCACGGTCGGCAGCACGAAAGCCATCACCAGCGCGGCCCGGTCGCGCAGGAGGGTCAGGAGCATCACCCGGAAGGCGGCAGCGATCATCCGGCGGCCCCGACCCGGAGCGGGGTGGCTTCGGGATCCGTCAGTTCCCGCGGGCGGAGGGCGTCGAGATAGAGCGTCTCCAGCCGCGGCGCCCGCACCCGGATCTCGGCCACCGGCACGTTCTGGGCGCGTAGGGCGCCGAGCAGCGCCGCGCCGTCGAGGCCGGCCCGTTCGACCGACCGCCAGACGAGGCCGCCAGCCTCGGCGGGCACGAAGCCGGCCCGGCGCAGCGCGCCCTCGGCCTGTCCCGTCACCGGGCCGGTGAGGCTCAGCTCCCGCTCGGGCGCGCCCGTGCGCAACTGCGCGAGCAGGTCGGCGAGACGGCCGGCACGCACGACCCGGCCCTGGGCCAGGAACGCGACCCGGGAGGCGAGGCGTTCCGCCTCGGCGAAATCGTGGGTGGCAATCAGGATCGCGGTGCCGGCGGCCTTCAGGCGGTCGAGCACCGCGTGGATCGCGGCCCGCGCGGCGAGGTCGACGCCGCTGGTCGGCTCGTCGAGGAGCACCAGCCGGGGCCGGTTCATCAGGCTCGCGGCGATGTTCACCCGGCGCCGGTACCCGCCCGACAGGACGCCGACCGGACGTCGCGCCACGTCGCCGATGTCGGCCATGGCCAGGGCGGCCTCCACGGCCGCCTTCCGGTCGCGGCGGGAAACCCCCGCCAGCTGCCCGAACACGCCGAGATTCTCCGACACCGTCAGCCGCGGGTAGAGGGCGATCTCCTGCGGCACCCATCCGATGGCGCGTCGGGCCTGTCCCGCGCGGTACGGGTCCGCTCCGGCCACGCGCACCGAGCCCGCACTCGGGGCGAGGCGCCCCGCCACGAGGCGCATCAGCGAGGACTTACCGGCCCCGTTCGGTCCGAGCAGCGCCAAGGTGTCGCCAGTGCCGAGGTCGAGATCGACCTGATCCAGAACCCGTCGGCCGCGGAGGTCGAGGCCGACGCCCGCGAGCCGGACGAGGGGGGCGTCCATCGGTTCACCGACCCGGCAGGGCACGGCCGAGGCGCACCCGTACGGCGGCGCCGGGCTCCCGGAGGGCGAAGGCCGCCTCGGCGAAGTCGGGTCGCGCCCGCCGCCCGACGGCCCCCGAGAAGCCGTAGGGCTCGAGCGGCAGGCCGAGGCCGGTGCGGTCGAGGCGCCCGTTGCCGTTGGCGTCCTGGTAGGCCGCCACCGCGTAGGTTCCCGGCGGGACATCCCGGAAGGTGAACCGCGCCCGGTCAGCGGTGGCCGGCGCGTCGTCCCCCCGGAGACACGACGTCTCCGAGAGACCGCCCTGACAGAGCGCGACGCGCACCTGGCCGCCCCCGGGCTCGATGCCGTCGACCTCGACCTGCACCGCGGCGGCCCAGGCGGGCAGGGTCGCGGCGCAGAACCAGGCCGCCACGGCAACCGTCACGCGTCCTCTCGGCCTCCGGAGAAGGCTCCGGTCGGTCGCCGCGCTCACGAGGCCTCGCTGGAGGTGGCCAGCGGGGCGGTGTCGGGGATGCCGGCCGCGGCGGCGGCGCGGGCACCGGCAAGCTCCTCGATCAGCAGCCGGGCCGAGATGCGGGCTCCCTCGTAGATCACCGGCAGGCCGGAGCCCGGATGGGTGCCGCCACCGACGATGTAGAGCCCCGGTCCGAAACGATTGTGCGGCCGGAAATACAGCATCTGCATCAGGTCGTGGGCGAGGTTGAAGGTGGCGCCTTCGTGGACGGCGAAATCCTCCTCCCACTGGGTCGGGTCGATGATCCGCTCGTAACGGATGCGGGACTCGAGATCGTCGATTCCGAGGAGCTTCAGCCGTTCCAGGATCAGGGCGCGGTAGGTCTCCCGCATCGCCGCCCAGTCGATCCCCGCCTTCAGGTTGGGCACCGGCACCAGCACGTAGAGGGCCGTGTGTCCGGGCGGCGCCATCCCGCCATCCGTGTAGCCCGCGTGCTGCACGTACAGGGACGGCTGCATCGGCAGCGTGCCCTCCGTGATCTCGCGGATGTTCTTCTCGTAGCCGTCGGCCAGGAGGATCGTATGATGCCCGAGGCTGTCGGGCATTTTCCCCTCGAGGCCGAGATACAGCATGAAGGTCGAGCAGGAGAGCCGAGCCTTCCGGATCTTGGCGTCGCGCCAACGCGGCCGGTGCCGCTCCGGGACGAGGGCGCGCACGACCTTCGCGAAGTCACCGTTGATCAGCACCGCGTCGGCGTTGAAAGTCTCGCCGTCCGCTACCAAACCGGTGGCGCGCTTGCCGTCGAACAGCACCTCCTCGACGTTGCTGTTGAGCCGGAGGTCCACGCCCATGCGACCGGCCAAGCCCGCCATCGCCTCGGAGACGGCGCCGCAGCCGCCCACCGGGTGATAGACCCCGTGCTCGTATTCGAGGAACGACAGGATGGTGAACAGGCTCGGGCACCGGAACGGCGACATGCCGAGATACTTGGTCTGGAACGAGAAGGCGAGGCGCACCCGCGGGTCGGCGAAGTGGCGCTTGAGGTCTCGGTCCACGCTCCGGCCCGGATGCAGGTAGGGCAGGGCGGCCAGCATGGCCGGGCTCGCCATGCTGCGCAGGGTGTGGAAGGCCTGTTCCAGGACCGGCTTGAAGTAGTTCAGCTTGGTCCGGTTCTCGGAGAAGAAGGCCTTGACGTTCTTGGCGTCGTCCGGCGCGAGGCGGGCGATCTCGCGCTCCAGGCGCTCGACGTCGCCGGTCGCGCGGATCGTTCCCGAGATCCCCTCCGCGCCCTCGAACACGAGGTGGTACTGCGGGTCGAGCCGCTCGAGCTTGACGTGGTCTTCCAGCCGCTCGCCGCAGCTCGCGAAAATATCCGCAAGAATCTGTGGATAGAGGAAGAACGTCGGGCCGATATCGAATCGGTAACCGCCGGGAGCCTCGACGGTCTTCGTCCGACCCCCGACCTGCGGGTCCTTCTCGAAGATGGTGACGTGGATCCCGGCCCGCGCGAGCAGCAGGGCGGCGGCCAGTCCGCCCGGTCCGGCCCCGACCACGGCCACCCGGCGTCCGGTCAGCGCCCGCAACCCATCCCCAGACTGAAGCAACGTCCCCGACTCCTCACAGAATCCCGATACCCCGTGCAGCCAAGCTAGCTTCGCATCACCGCGCGGCAATTGCAGCCGTTTGTCGCGCGCACAACGCTGTATACGATCATACGGTGGATACACATCCGCAAGGTTTCTCGACGCGAGCCGCGTCGCGGACCGCCCGTGGCCTCACCGGCGGCCTCGCCAGCGCCGGATCGCGTGTCGGGCCGTCCTCGGTGGAGCGGGCGCGTCAGCGCTGGCCCAGACGCTCGTACCAGGCGTGGGCCTGGGCGGGCGTCCGCTCGAACGTCCGGGTGCCGTGGGGCCTTCGCGTCTGGCGCCATTCCCGCGGCGTCACCCCGAATCGAGCGCGGAAGGCGCGGCTCAGGTGTGCGGGATCCTTGAAGCCGTGCTCGCTCGCCAAGCGCGCGAGCGCCCGCGTCTCGAGCGGATCCTGCAGGGCGATCCGGATCGCCTCCAACCGCTTCTCCCAGACGCGGTGCATGACGCCGCCGACGTTCTGGAAGGCGCGGTACAGCACGGTCCGCGAGACGCCCGCCCCGTCGGCGAGGCGGTCCGGCGATAGGTCGGGCGAGGCCAGGTGGAGATCCATCAGGCGCTCGACGAGGGCGACGAAGCCGGCATCCAATTCCGGGCCCTGCAGCACGTCCGAGGCCGCGGACGGATCGAACAGGCGGCGGACGAAACCGGTCAACTCACCCGCGATCGCCGGCTCGTCGTCGGCGGTGGCCGTCGGCAGCCGGCGGTACAGGGCGTGCAGCCGGGCGACGAGCAGACGGTTCCGCTCCCTGTCGAGGAAGATCGGGATCCGCTCGACCGCGCAGTTGGCCAGCAGGCGCCGCGGGATGGTCAGCCCGATCGCGCTGGAGCTCACCCCGCGGGCATCGAGTTCCCGGCCCATATTGGCGGCCATGATCCGGTTGCGCTGCTGCACCACCGGGCTGCCCGCGACGTCCCCGGACAGGCCACCCGACACGTAGAGCATGAACGTGAAGTGATCCGGCGTCGCCGCGGCGTGGCGGCGATCGCGGACCATGTGCTGGGCCGAGAAGACCATCCGGCTGGCGAGGATGTCCCCCAGGACCGTGCAGGACAGGTTCCCGCGCGGCACCGGAGCCCCTTTGATCTGCTCGATCCGAACGATGGGTGCCATCAGATCGCGCCAGGCCGCGAAGGCCTGCGCGGGTTCGAGGGGATCGGTGTTGAAGTGAAGCGTCGGGAGACTCGACATGCGATCCGGCGCGGCGTCGTGACGGTCTTGAGACCTCAGCTTGCGCACACCCGCGCGCGGCGTCGAGATGTCCATGTGTTGCAGGCGGACGATTGTGTCCCGGACCTATTTGGCGGCGTCCGCGCGGAGAATACTGAGTTCAGGAAACGGCCGGCCCGGGCGAAGGGAGCTGTCGTCGCGGCGCGTTCACGGCCTGCCGAGGCGCCCCTGGCCGCGCGCGATGGTGTAGAGGGCGACGCCCGCCGCGGTGGCGACGTTGAGCGAGTCGAAGCCGGCGGCCATCGGGATCCGGATCGGACGCGCCCGGGCCAGCGTCGCCGCATCGAGGCCGGGTCCCTCGGTGCCGAGGATCAGGAGCGCGCGCGCCGGGACGTCGAGCGTGTCCAGAGTCTCGGTCGCCCCCGGGCTGAAGGCCAGCGGCTGGAGATCGAGGGTTTCGGCGAGCCGCAGCCAGTCCTGCCCTTCCGGCAGCCGCGCGAAAGGCTGGATCAGGGCGGCCCCTGCGGAGACGCGGATGCTCTTGCGGTAGAGCGGGTCGCAGCTCGCCCCGTCGAGGAGCACGGCGTCGGCCCCGAAGGCCGCCGCGTTGCGGAAGGCGGCGCCGACATTGTCGTGATTGGTCAGGCCCGCGAGGCCGACCACGAGGGCGGGGGCGGGCGGCGGCGGTACGAGGTCGGCCGCGCCGGGCTCCGGCCCGCGCAGACCGACCGCGAGGACCCCGCGGTGGATCGGGAAGCCCGTCACGGCGCTCATCACCGCCTTCGAGGCGCCGAACACGGGCGGCGGCTCCGCGGCGGCGGCGACGTCGGCGGCGAGTCCGGGCCAGCGCTCAGGCGCGAGGAGGATCGATTCGGCGCGGAAGCGGCTGCGGCGCCCGAGGAGCAGCCGCAGGGTCACCTCGCCCTCGACGATGAAGCGCCCGGCGCGGCCCACGAGGTCACGCTCGCGCATCCGGGTATAGGGCTCGAGGCGGGGATCGTCCGGGTCGGCGAGGAGCTCCGGGACCGGAGTCACCTCAGCCCTGGGACCGGTCGGAGCGGTTCGCCAGCGGGTCGGCCTCGGCCTTGGTCGGCACCTTCACCAGGGCCTCGCCGTCGAGGACCGTCTCACCGCCCACCGAGCACTTGCAGGCGAGGCGCGCGCGCCGCCGCTCGGGCATGAGTTCGGCCACCGTCACGGTGACGTCGACGACGTCGCCGATCCGCACCGGGGCGCGGAAGTTCAGGGTCTGGGAGATGTAGACGGCGCCGGGCCCCGGCAGGCGGGTGCCGAGCACCGCCGAGATCAGCCCGGCCGTGTAGAGGCCGTGGGCGATGCGGGTGCCGAACGGCGTGCGCGCGGCGAAGTGCTCGGACAGGTGGATCGGGTTGCGGTCGCCGGTGATCTCGGCGAAGCCCACCACGTCCGAGGAGGCGATGGTCTTCGAGAGGGTCTCCGACAGGCCGACCTCGAGATCCTCGAAATAGAGCACGCGCAGTTCGGGCAGCATGACGCGGCAGACCTCCGGTTCCGGCCGGTCATTCGTCTCGTGCAGCCGGCTCCGGCAACGGCGTCGCACGATCCCGGCGGCGAATCCACCCGGACGAAGGCGTAACGGCCTCGAACTTTCTTGAGCCGCGGACAGGCTTTTCTCAACAGCGGCTCGACAGCGCCGCGCGCGTCGGCGAAGAGGCGTCCCGTGATCGCCGATGATGCGCCCCGGCCCGCGCCGCCCGCCCTCCGCCCGGTCGTCGCCCGCGTGGCGGCGCTCAACCTCGGCTATTTCGGCATCGAGATCGCGGTGGCGCTCGCCATCGGCTCGGTGGCGCTGATCGCCGACAGCCTCGATTTTCTCGAGGACGCGGCGATCAACCTGCTGATCTTCGCGGGTCTCGGCTGGAGCGCGCGCAACCGCGCCCGCCTCGGGACCGCCATGGCGGGGATCCTGCTCCTGCCGGCGCTGGCGGGGGCCTGGGCGGCCTACGGCAAGATCGCCGATTTCACCGCCCCCGCGGCACTGCCCCTGACCCTCGCGGGGCTCGGCGCGCTCGCCGTGAACCTCACCTGCGCGCTCATGCTCGCCCGGCACCGCTCCGGCTCGGGCAGCCTGACCCGGGCGGCCTACCTCTCGGCGCGCAACGACGCCGTCGCCAACCTGGCGATCATCGCCGCCGGCCTGGTGACGGCCCTCCACCCGTCCCCCTGGCCGGACCTCGTCGTGGCGGCCGGGATCGCGATCCTCAACGCCGACTCGGCCGCCGACATCCTCAAGGCAGCCGCGGTCGAGCGCAGAGCCGCGCGGTAGCGGCCCTCGGGCGGCCCCCAAGCGGCGACACGGCAGCGACCATCATGCGCATCTTCCCAATCTCGGACCTGCACCTGGAGCGGCGCCGCCTCGACCGGATCGCGCCGCCCGCGGAGCCGTTCGACCTGCTCGCCTGCCCAGGCGACCTCCACGAGGGACATCCCGAGCGGGGGCTCGCGGCGCTGCTGCACCTCGCGCAGAGACGGCCGATCGTGCTGGTGCCGGGCAACCACGAGCGCTACGCGCCGACCGGGGACCGGCGGACCGCGCCGGAGCTGATCGCCGCCCTCGAGGCCGAGGTCGGTCGCCTCAACCGGCTCGGCGCGCGGATCCATCTGCTCCAGCACGCGCGGAGCTGCGTCATCGACGGTGTCCGCTTCGTCGGCACCACCCTGTGGAGCGACTGGACCCTCGCGGGGCGCTGGCTCGCACCGGACGCGCCGAACCGGCCCGACGATCCGGTGGCCTACGCGGCGTCGCGCATGACCGACCCGGTGACGGGCTCGCGGGAGTATCTCGGCTCGATCCGCAAGGCCGACGGCAGCCCCTGGCAGCCGGCGGACGCGATGGCGGAACACCGGATCGAGCGGGCGGCCCTGCACGCGGCGCTCCGGACCCCGCACGACGGACCGACCGTGGTGGTGACCCATCACCCGGCGAGCCCGCTCGCGGCCGACCGCTTCCGGGACGCGCCCGGCGTCCCCTGGTGGGTGCCGGCCTTCTACGCCAGTACGGCCCTCGACGACCTCGCGGAGGTCGAGCGGCCGGAGCTGTGGATCTCCGGGCATTTCCACGCCGGCCACGACCTGCGCATCGGCCGTTGCCGCTGGATCTCGAACCCGGTGGAGGGCACGACCTACCGCGGCGACTTCGTCGTCGAAGTCGAGGATCCGTGATTTAGTCCTCCCGCCAAGAGAACGGTCTGTCGACGCCGTGCGATCGCGCACGGCTTGGCCGTAACGGCGGGATGCTGTCGGAGTGAACGCCCGTCAAACCCTGATCGGCCCCGAATGACGGGGCTCAGGTTCGGGGTTTTCATGGCCGGATTTAGCCTGACGTCACGTTGGGTCGCGGCGGCGGCTCTCGCCGTCTCGGCCCCGATCGCCGCCGCGTCGACGGCCACGACCGCGCGGGCGGCGTCCGCGGCGCAGCCGGGACAGACGGTCGGCCTGCCGGTGGGCGACCAGCTGCCGGTCGGCCTGTATTTCGTGAACCTGTCGAGCTTCGGCGTGCGCGGCACGCTCCCGCGCGACTCGTCGACCAACGTCAACCTGCCGACCTTCGCGTGGGCGACGCCCTGGGATGTCGCCGGTGCGCGCCTGCAGTTCTTCTTCACCCAGCCGGTCGCGGCGGCGAGCAGCCAGGGCGCGCCCTATCAGAGTGGCGTCGGGCAGCAGCTGCTGGCGGCCCAGCTCGCCTGGGACCTCGGCGGCGACGTCGGCTTCAGCTACCTGTTCGGCGGCTACCTGCCGATCCAGACGCGATTCCTGACGCAGTCGGCCTCGCTGACCCACCGCTTCGCGCTGAGCTACACCGGCCAGGGCTGGAACCTCACGGCGAACCTGCTCTACGGCGTCTTCCTCGACACGCGCTCGCCCAGTGGCACCCTCTATCCGGACTACATGAACCTCGACCTGACCATGACGAAGAAATTCGGTTCCTGGCAGATCGGCGCGGTGGCCTTCGGGTCGACGGACCTTCCTACCGGCGTGGCGAGCTACCGTCCGCAGGGCCAGATCGCGGTGGGCGGTCTCGTCGGCTACAATTTTGGGCCCGTGAACCTGCAGGCCTACCTCACGCACGACGTGGTCGAGCGCAATTACGGCGGCCGCGAGGTCCGCGGCTGGCTGCGCGCGATCGTGCCGCTGTACCAGGACAAGAACGAGGTCGAGCCGGGCCGCACCCTCGTGACGCGGCGGCAGGCCGAGTAGCCGAGCCGGCTGAAACTCTCCGAGCCGGTGTCATCCCTGGCATAGGCCGCGGGGCCGGGCGGGGGGACGTACGAACGGGGCCTCCGAGATCGTCGCATCTCGGAGGCCCCGTTCGTGCGTTCAGGACGGCGCCGCCGATCCGGCGCGGATTCGCGCCCCGACTGACGGGGCGCGGCGGAAGCCTCAGCCGTGCACCAGCACGTTGCGGAACTGCCAGGGATCGCTGGTGTCGATGTCCTCCGGGAACAGGCCCGGGCGGTCGGTGAGCGGCGTCCAGTCCGTGTACACGCCCACGACCGGGCCGAGATACGGGGTCTGGACCTCCAGGCAGCGGCGGAAGTCCATCTCGTCGGCCTCGACGATGCCGGCCTCCGGATTCTCCAGGGCCCAGACCATGCCGGCGAGCACCGCCGAGGTCACCTGCAGGCCGGTGGCGTTCTGGTAGGGGGCGACCCGGCGGGTCTCCTCGATGGAGAGCTGCGAGCCGTACCAGTAGGCGTTCTTCGCGTGGCCGTAGACGAGCACGCCGAGCTCGTCGATGCCGTCGACGATCTCGGTCTCGTCGAGGATGTGGTGCTGCTCCTGCACCTGGGCCGCCTTGCCGAACATCTCGTGGAGCGACAGCACGGCGTCGTCGGCCGGGTGGTAGGCGTAGTGGCAGGTCGGCCGGAAGACCGGCTTATCGCCCTCGCGCACCGTGTAGTAGTCGGAGATGGAGATCGCCTCGTTGTGGGTGACGAGGAAGCCGAACTGCGACCCGGCGGTCGGCACCCAGGTGCGCACCCGCGTGTCGGCGCCCGGCTGCAGCAGGTAGATCGCGCAGCGCGACCCCTTCTCCTGCTCGCGGGCGTTGGCGGGCTTCCAGGTCTCGTGCGTCCCCCAGCCCAGCTCGGCCGGCTGGTTGCCCTCGGAGACGAAGCCCTCGACCGACCACGTGTTCACGAAGACGCCCCGCGGCTTCGGATTCTTGGCGCGCTGCGTGTCCCGCTCGGCGATGTGGACGCCCTTCACGCCCAGATCCTTCATCAGGGCGGCCCACTCGGCCTTGGTCTTTGGCTCGGGCCGCTGCAGGCCGGTATCCTGGGCGATGTTCAGGAGCGCCTGCTTGACGAACCACGAGACCATGCCGGGATTGGCGCCGCAGCACGACACGGCCGTGGTGCCGCCGGGCTTCTGCGCGCGGGCGTCGAGGATGTTCTCGCGGAGCGCGTAGTTGGTGCGGTCGCCCTGGCTCTTGGTCTTGTCGAAGTAGAAGCCCGGCCAGGGCTCGGCCACGGTGTCGATGTAGAGGGCGCCGAGCTCGCGGCAGAGCTCCATGATGGCGCGCGAGGAGGTGTCGACCGACAGGTTGACGCAGAAGCCCTGGCCGCCGCCCTCGGTGAGGAGCGGGGTGAGCACGTCGCGGTAGTTCTCCGGCGTCAGGGCCACCTTCTCGAAGCGCAATCCGTGCTTCTCGGCGAGGGACCGATGCGTGTCGACCGGGTCGATCACGGTGAAGCGGGCGCGGTCGTACTCGAAGTGGCGCTCGATGAGCGGGAGGGTGCCGCGGCCGATCGAGCCGAAGCCGATCATCACGATGGGGCCGGTGATCCGGCCATGGATCGGGTGATGGGTCGGCTGGTCGGTCATGCGGGATATCCTCGTCTGGCGGACGCCGGGCGCGTCCGCTCATCTGCTCGCGGGCGGGTTATGGCGCGCGTGTGACAGTGCGGCGACAGGCCCGCGCCGCCGGAGCGGTGCCGGTGCGGTCCAGGGCCCGAGTCGCCGGAAACGCGCTCAATGGCGGCTTGCCCGTCGCCGGTCAACCGCGCCCCCATTACCCTTCGTTAACGCGCCCTCACCGAAACGTCGCGCGAAGTATGAATCCAGCGCATGCGTACCCCATCATCTGCTCAGTGGCAGTCTCTTGGCGCGGGCCTCATATTGCAATGCAGCAAGGCCGCGCAGAGGGCCGCAGAGTTGGGGAGCGACGAAACGCCCGGGACCTCGCACCTGGAGTCCGTCATGCTCGCGCTCATCACCGCCCGGATCCCCGGCCCTGCCGTCGAGACCGCCGATCGCGATCCCGGCTTCCTGACCCTCGTCTTCGCGGTCGCCCGCACACTGCGCGTCGGCGCGGAGAGTGCCTTCGCCCGCCGCTGCGCGCTCGCGCGCTCGATCGGTGGCCCGAATCCTCTCTGAGACGCGCGCAACCCACCGGCGCCGCCTCCGGCGATTGCGTCGCCCCGGCTTGGGCATTAGGCGGCATTGCCGCCCAATGGCTCTCCGGGGGATCGTGATTCCATGTCGACATTTCGTGCGCTTCTGCGTCTCAGCCTGATCGCGACGTCGCTTGCGGCGGTCCCGAACCTGGCGGCGCGCGCGCAGGATGCCGAACCCGACGCCGCTCCGGCCGCCGAGGCGCCCGCGAAGCCGAAGCCCAAGCCGCGGCCGAAGCCGGCTCCCCACAAGGCGGCCAAGCCTACCGAGGCGGCGAAGCCCGAGGAGGCCGCGACGCCGGCGGCCGCTGCGGCGCACGCCGTGTGGCCCGCCGGCGCCAGCACCGTCAGCGAGAGCTACGGCGACTGGACGATGACCTGCACGCGCCCGAGCGACAAGGTCACCTGCATCGTGGCCCAGTCCCAGGGCGATTCGCGGACCGGCCGGCGCAAGTTCGGCTTCGAACTGCAAACGCCCGCGAACGGCCGGGCCGAGGGGATCGTGCTGATGCCCTTCGGGCTCGCCATCGAGCCGGGCGTGACCTTCAAGCTCGACGAGCAGACCCTCGGCAAGGGCGCCCCCTACACGACCTGCAGCGCCGAGGGTTGCATCGTGGCGATCAGCTTCCCGACGCTCGCCCTCGACGGCATGCGCACCGCCAAGGCCCTCACCGTGACCGGCGAGAAGGCGGGCGGCACCGAGCCGGCCACCGTCACGGTGCCGCTGACGGGCTTCTCGCAGGCCTTCGATCGCGCCGTCGCCCTCGGCGGCTGAGCCGCGCGGCGGCCTGCGGCCTTTTCCGGGTACGGTTAAGCCAGCGTTAGCCGCGGTCGAGCAGGATCCCGCCGAGAAGTGGCGCCGCGCGCCGCGGTCCCTCGGGTGCCGCGCGCCGGGTTCGGATCGGCGAGGCGATGGGATCGGTGGGCGGGCGACCCCGGAACGGTCGAGGACGCGGCGCGCGGGTGCTGACCGCGGCGCTGGCGCTGCTCGCCCTTCTCGCGGGGATCGCGCCCGCGCTGGCCGCGCGGCTCGTCAGCACCAAGGGCAGCGAGGTCGGCACCGGGGCCGGCGGCTACGGCCGGATCGTGCTCACCTTCGACAAGCCGGTCGCGGTCAAGGCGAAGCTCGCCGGCGGCGTCCTGCTCCTGAGCTACGGCGAGCGGGTGGCGCCCGGGCCCGAGCACCTCACGGACGAGATGCCGGCCTTCATCGCCAGCGTCCGCCGCGATCCCGACGGCACGGGGCTCCGCCTCGCCCTGCAGCGCCCTTACCGGGCCAACGTCCAGTCGGCCGGCGAGCGCGTGTTCGTGGACCTGCTTCCGGAGGGGTGGTCCGGCCTCATGCCGCCCCTGCCGGCCGAGGTGATCGCCGACCTCGCCCGCCGGGCCCGGGCGGCCGAGGAGGCGCTCAGGGCGCGCGATCCGGAGCCGGTGCGCCGGGCGCTGCCGCTCGAGCTCGCGCTGCTTCCGACCCTGACGCGGCTGTCGCTGCGCCTCCCCG
Source organism: Methylobacterium sp. UNC300MFChir4.1 (assembly GCF_900110155.1). NCBI lineage: Bacteria > Pseudomonadati > Pseudomonadota > Alphaproteobacteria > Hyphomicrobiales > Methylobacteriaceae > Methylobacterium > Methylobacterium sp. UNC300MFChir4.1. The sequence goes on from NZ_FOCS01000001.1 coordinate 105,540, forward strand.
CGGAGGCCGTCTCCACGGTGACCGCCGAGGGACCCGTGACGCGCGTGCGGGTGATCGGCGCCTGGACGATCGATCCGAGCGGCACCCGCGGCCGTCCGCGTCCCGGAATCGCCAAGCTGGCGACGGAGACCGACGCGAACTCGGCGAGTCTCCTGATCACGCCCGAGGACGGGTTCAGGATCGGCACCGAGCGCGAGGACGGCGCCATGTACGTGGACGTGGTCCGCCCCAAGCCTCTGGAGCCGGCCGCGACCGCCGTCGACGTGCCGGGTCCCGCCGCCGCGAAGCAGGCGCCGCCGCTGCCGGTCGCGTCGCGCCCGGCCCAGGCCAGTGCGCCAGTCATTGCGCCAGTCACTGCGCCGGCGGTCGCGCCGCGCTCCCCCGAGCCGCCGCCGACGCGCCGGGCCGGCGGAGGCTTGCTCTTCCCGTTTCAGACCCTCCCGCCGGCGGTCCTGTTCGAGCGCGGCGGGATCGCGACGCTGGCCTTCGAGACCGGCGAGCCGGTGGTCGTCCCGCCGTCGAGCCAGGGCCTCGCGCCGATGGGCGCACCCGCCCGGACGGGGCCGCTCACGGTTGTGCGGTTCCCGGTTCCGCCGGGTCGGCTCGTCGATCTCAACGCCGTCACCACCGGGACCGGCGTGGCCTGGGAACTCTCGGCGGGCAGTGCACTCAGTCCGAGCGACACGATCGATCCCGTCCGCAAGCCCGATCCGTCCGGCCGCATCGCCGTCACCCTGACGCTGCCGCATCCCGGATCGGCGACGTGGCTCGCCCTCGACGATGAGCGGATCGCGGTGGTCACGTCGGCCGCGCAGCGCCCCGTCGGCAATCCGAAGAACCGTCGCTTCGTCGATTTCGAGATCCTGCCGAGCCGGCACGGCCTCGCGGTGCTCGCCGGCGCCGACGATCTGGCGGTGCGGCCCGAACTCGACGGCGTCTCGATCGGCCGCGAGGGCGGACTCGCCGCGTCCATGGCGGCGCGCAAGCCGGACGTGGCGCTCGTCGACGCGGGGGCCCTCGCGATCGCGAAGGAGCCCTGGGAGCGCGCCAGGATGGGCAATGTCCGCGCGACCCTGCGCGGCCTCTTCGACGCGGCCGTCGCGGCGGCGCCGACCGAGCGCGGTCCGGCCCGCCTGGCGCTGGCCCGCGCGGATCTCGCCAACGGCCTCGATTACGAGGGCCTCACCGCACTGGAGATCGCGGCCGCCGACGATCCGCTCCTGGCCACCCAGCGCGACACCGCCGTCCTGCGGGGCATCGCCCTGGTCCGGATCGGCCGGAGCGCGGAGGCGCTGAAGGCCCTCAGCGTCCCGCTCCTGAGCGACGATCGCGAGGCCGCCCTGTGGCGCGCGATGGCCTCGGCCGGGGCCGGCGACTGGAAGACGGCGGAAACGGGCTTCCTCAAGGTGCTGCCGCTGGCCGACGGCTATCCCGCGGACGTCGCGCAGATGATCCGGGCCCGGGCCGCCGAATCGGCGATCGAGAACGGCGATGCCGAGACCGCTGCCGCGCGCGCCGAGGCGGAGCGCGACCTGCCGCCCTGGATCCGCGACCGGCTGGCGATGGTCCGCGCCCGCGTGGCCGAGGCGACCGGCCAGACCGAGGCGGCCCTGGACGCCTACGCGCGCCTCGACAACTCGGCCGTCCGCCCGGTCGCGGTCGAGGCCGCGCTCAGGGGCGCGCTCCTGGCGCAGGCCTCCGGCAAGCTCGCGCCCGACGCCGCCATCGAGCGGCTGGAGCGGCTCGCCCTGACCTGGCACGGGGGCCCGGTCGAGGACGGTATCACCGCCGGTCTCGCCCGCCTCTATCTCGCCGCCGGCCGGTGGCGCGACGCTTTCACAGTGGTGCGCCGGGCCAACGTCTTCGCGCCGAACGCCCCCGCGACCGCGGCCCTGGCGCGGGACGCGCAGATGGCCTTCGAGAACCTCTACCTCACCGACAAGGGCGACAAGCTCTCCGGGATCGAGGCCGTGTCGCTCTTCTTCGATTTCCGTGAGCTGAGCCCGATCGGGCGGCGCGGCGACGAGGTGGTGCGCCGTCTGGCCGACCGCCTCGTGACCCTCGACCTCCTCGATTCGGCCGCCGACCTGCTGCAGTACCAGATCGACAACCGCCTCACCGGCCCGGCGCGATCCGCGGTGGCGGCGCGGCTCGCGACGGTCCGGCTGATGGACGACAAGCCGATGGAGGCCCTGAAGGTCCTCGACGCCACCGAGCTGCCCGAGCTTCCGGGCGAACTCAAGCGCGCCCGCGGGCTGGTCCGCGCCAGGGCCCTGTCGGACCTGACCCGCACCGACCTCGCGCTGGAAACGATCGAGGACGAGAGCGGTCCGGATATCGAGCGTCTTCGCGCCGACATTTACTGGGGCGCGCGCCGCTGGCGCGAGGCCGGGGAGGCCCACGAGGCCCTGCTGGGCGATACGTGGCAGTCCGGCCAGCCGCTGGACGATCAGGCGCGCGCCGACATCGTGCGCGCCGCGATCGCCTACGATCTCGCGCACGAGGCCGTGGGCCTGGAGCGGTTGAAGGCGAAATTCTCGGAGGGGATGGCGGCGAGCCCGGACGCCCGCACCTTCGCGCTCCTGACCGGAACCGACCCGACCCGGGCACCGGGCTTCCGGGACATCGCGGCGCGCGCCACGAAGGTCCAGACGCTGTCGGCCTTCCTCGCCGAGTATCGCAAGCGCTATCCGGATGCCGCCGCGCCCGCGCGCGGTCGACCCGAGGCGCCGGGTGCGGGCGGCGAGGCGCCCGCCGCCGGTGCCCAGGGCGGACAGCAGCAGAGCAGCGCCGGGACACCCGGTGCGCCGCCCGGGTAAGCGCGGCGGTCGTCGTCGATCGTCCGTTCGAGCCGCCCTCGGCCGCGGAGGGCCGCGCGGCGCCGTCAGCCGCCGTAGCTCTGGACCAGGGAGCCGGCGACCAGGGTCCAGCCGTCGACCAGCACGAAGAAGATCAGCTTGAACGGCAGCGCGACCGTGGCCGGCGGGACCATCATCATGCCGACCGCCATCAGCACCGAGGCGACCACGAGGTCGATGATCAGGAACGGGATGAACAGCAGGAAGCCGATCTCGAAGGCGCGGCGCAGCTCCGAGATCATGAAGGCCGGCGTGACGATCTCCAGGCCGACATCCTCGGGGCCCTTCGGCGTCGGCACCTTGGCGAGGTCGAGGAACAGCTTCAGGTCCTTCTCGCGGACGTTGCGCAGCATGAAGGTCTTGAACGGCGCCGAGGCGCGCTCGAACGCCTGCGCCTGCGTGATCCGGCCGGCGATCAGCGGCTCGATACCGGCGCTGTAGGCGGCGCGGCCGGTCGGGGCCATCACGAAGGCGGTCAGGAACAGCGCGAGGCTGACGAGCACCGCTGTCGGCGGCGCCGTCTGGGTGCCCAGCGCCGACCGCAGGATCGACAGCACGACGACGATGCGGGTGAAGGCCGTGGCCATCACCAGCACCGAGGGGGCCACCGCCAGGACGGTGATCAGCGCCACGAGCTGGAGGGCGCGCTCGGTGGTGCCGCCGGCACCGAGATCGAGGGTGACGCTCTGCGCGAGGGCCGGACCGGCGGCGAGCACTCCGCCGGCCAGCGCGACCAGTGCGGCGAGCGCGACCGGCGGCAGGCGCAGATTCGGGACCTGGCGCATCGGGCGTGTCGGCACGGGAAGGTCTCGGGTCACGGACGGTCGCAGGTGGGTGTGGCCGGGCGAACGCCGGCGCGGCGGGCCTCGAGATTCTGCCAGACGAGGAGGGCCGGCAGGCCGAGCACCACGTCGGGCACGCGGCGCGCGAGCGACAGGGCGAGGGCAGTCCCCGCGTCGATGCCGAACAGGCCGCAGACCAGCACCAGTCCGCCCTCCTGGACGCCGAGGCCGCTCGGGACCACGAAGGCGGCGGCCTTGATCGCCTGGCTCAGCGCCTCGATCACGAGAATGTCGGCCCAGCCGACATGGTCCACGCCGATGCAGGCGAGGACGACCGCGACCTCGACCGTGCCGAGCAGCCAGGCCAGGGCGTGGAGCGCGAACGACTGAGCGAGGTGTCCCCGGCGGCCCGGAGCCCAGACCGTGTCGAGGGCGCCCTGGATCCGGCGGTTCGGCTCGGGGCGCGCCTCGGCGTCGCGCACGAAGCGCCGGCCGAGGGCGGCGAGGCGATCCTCGAGCACTCGCACGATGCCGGTCCGCTGGAAGGCGAAGAAGGCCGCCACCGCCAGCCCGGCCACGACGAGCGTCCGCAGCGTCCAGCTGGCGAGGGCGGCCGCCTCGGCGCCCTCGACCCGGCTCAGGAGGCCGGCGCCGAGGCCCGCGAACAGGGCGAGCGTTCCCACCTGAAACAGCATGTCGGCCAGCACGGAGGCGGCCGCCAGGGAGCCGGCGACGCCCCAGAAGGTGAGGAGGCGGGCGCCCAGCACGTCGCCGCCCACCGAGGCCACGGGCAGCAGCACGTTGATGCCTTCCCGGACGAAGCGCAGGATCATGCAGGCCGAAGCCGTCGCGGGCGCCAGCCCGTCGAGAATGCGCGCCCAGGCGAGGCCGCAGAGCAGGATCACCACGATCCGCACCAGCGTGACGCCGGCGAAGCCCGCCACGCCGATCCGTCCGAAGGCCGCGGCCACCGCGGCGAGATCGTTGGTCGCCACGAGCCAGACGGCGAGGCCGAGGCCGATCAGGGTGCCGAACAGCGGCAGGCGACGCAGCACGGCGTGGGCCGCCCGCCGCTTCCGGGAAACAGGGTCGCCGGTCACGGTGTGCGGGCCTCGCGTCGAGAGGCGGGCAAGAGCGCGCTCCAGGTTGTGCCGGTCAGCGGACCGGCGGCGATTCGTCGGGTGGTATCGCCGCTAGAGCGGTATTGGGGCCGAATTCGGGGACCCTGCGACGCGGCAGGACGGGATTGAGCACCGCGGCGAGCGCCTCGGCGGGCCCGGCGGCGGGATCGAGCAGGACGACCCGGCCCTCGGCCAGGCTCGCGCCGGTCGCGACCGCCACGGCGCGCTTCGGACAGGGGCCGAGGCAGCCCGATTCCACGATGCACAACTTCCGCCGGCGTCCGCCGCCGTCGCGGGCGGCCCGCTTCCCGGCCTTCTTCAGCGCCGCGCGGAGGTCCCGCCCGCGCAGGCCCTGCCGCTTCGCGCACTTCGAGCAGACGACGACGATCTCGGAGAGTTTGGTCTTGGCCGTGCGGCCGGTCGGGCAGCCATCAGGGGAGCCATCCGGGGCCGCGGCACGCGGTTCTGTCATCATTCAGAGACTGTAGGACGCGATACCGGCCCTGGGCTACGGCGCCCGTCGCCGCGGTGCAGCAGCCGGGCGGCGGGCGGGCCGGGCGCCATAAAAAGGGCCTAAAAGAACGGGATTCCGGTAACCGCGCACGGGCCGCCCCTCGGCCGGCGCCGCGGCAGCGGAACCGGCGCAGACCCAGGAACAAAGAGCGGATGAGCTTCGACGACGTCAAGGACGACACGCGCGAAGGCGAGATCGTGACGTTCGCCGCTCCGACCATGACGGAGCTGCGGCGCAGCGCGGAGACGATCCGGCCGGTGCCGGAGAAGCGGACCGCCCGGGCCCTCGTGGCGACCGTGCGGCAGCGCCTCGACTGGAGCCGTCTGCCGGGCCTGCGTCCCCGCGAGGAGGACACCTCGACCTACGGCGCGCGGATCATCCGCCGCGTCGGCCTGTTCGTGCTCCTGCCGACCCTGGTGGTCGGCCTGTACCTGTTCGCGTTCGCGTCCAATCAGTACGTTGCGGAAGCCCAGTTCGCGGTCCGCGGCAACGTCGAGCCGATGGAGAACATCTCGCTCGGCCAGTACACGAACCTCATCCAGAAGCACAACAGCCAGGACAGCTTCATCGTCCGCGACTACATCAACAGCCAGACGCTGGTCGAGGCGCTCGAGAAGAGTATCGGCATCTCCAAGATGTTCTCGCGGTCCGAGGCAGATTTCTGGGCCCGCTTCGACCCCAGAGATCCGATCGAGGACCTGACCAAATACTGGCGCAAGCACGTCGAGGCGCATATCGACTCGATCTCGGGCGTGATCCGCCTGTCCGTGCGCGCCTTCACGCCGGAGGACGCCCTGACCATCGCCCAGGCGGTGGTGTCGCGCTCCGAGGCGCTGATCAACGACATCTCCAAGCGCGCCCAGGCCGACATGGTCGCCCAGGCCGAGGCCGACGCGAAGGTCGCCCAGGACCGGCTGCGCAAGGCGCACGTGGCGCTGCAGGCATTCCGCAATCAGTGGGGTGTGATCGATCCGATCAAGACCGCCGAGGGCACGCTGACCACGCTGACCCTACTGCGGAAGGACAAGCTCAAGGCCGAGAACGACCTGCAGGTCCTGCGCGGCTCCAGCCTCGACGAGCGCTCGCGCTCGATCCAGACGCTGGTGGCCAACATCGCGGCCATCGACCAGCAGATGAAGTCGCTCCAGGACGAGCTGACGAGCGCCAACGCCGCCGCCGGCGGCCAGAACATGACCGAGGCGCTGCTCCAGTACGAGGGCCTGCTGGTCGAGCGGACCATCGCCGAGAAGCTGGAGGAATCGGCCCACAGCCTGCTCGACCGGGCGCGCATCTCGGCGAGCAAGCAGCACATCTTCCTGGCCACGTTCGTGCCGCCGGTCTCGCCGACCGACAGCCTCTATCCCGAGCGGGGCCACTCCCTCCTGGTGTCGTTCTTCTGCTTCCTGGTGATCTGGAGCTCGTCCGCGCTGCTGATCGCCGGCATCCGCGACCAGAGGATGTAGCGGCATCCGCGGCTCCCGGGATCTGGATCCCGGGCCGCGCGATCTGTAGAGGGAGGCGGCCCGGCCAACCGGGCGCACCTGGATGAGCGAAGTCTAACGGTCCATGTCGGATTTCTCCGATCTCGTCGCGAAGGCGATCCAGCCGTCGATGACCCGTGAGGAGCGCGAGGCGGTCTACACGGTCGTGCGGCAGGCCGTGCTCCGGTTGCAGGAGCGGGAGGCGTTTCCGCCGGACGACCCGCGGGTCGCCCTCCAGCGCCACCTCGTCGAGGAGACGATCCGCGACGTCGAGGGCGACGTCGCCCGCTACGAATCCCTGCGCAAGCTCGACGCGGCTTTCGCGGCCCAGGCCGAAGCCCACAAGGCGGCCCAGAGCGGGCGGCGCTAGGGCGTCATCGCCGGTCCGCCCCCGTCACGGCACGGGTACGCCCGGCCCTTCACATCCGTGACGTTCGCCGTCGTCCGGCGCGTCCGCGCCGGGGCCGCTCCGTGGATGCGCGTCAGCCGCAGGCGACGCTCGCCCGGACGCTGCCGGGCTCGGCCACGTCGAGGCCCGCCGACACGTACTCGTTGAGCTTGTTGCGCAGGGTCCGGATCGAGATGCCGAGGATCTTGGCCGCGTGGGTCCGGTTGCCGAGGCAGTGGTCCAGCGTGTCGAGGATCAGGTCGCACTCGACCTGCGCCACGGTCCGGCCCACCAGCCCGCGGGTGGCGGCCTCGGCGACCTGGGCGGCGCGCGCGGCCGGCCCCTCGACCGCGAAGGTCTCGCCCTCGGGCGACAGGATCGCCTCCGGGCCGATCGCGTCGCCCGAGGCGAGCAGCACCGCCCGGTGCAGGGTGTTCTCCAACTCGCGCACGTTGCCGCGCCACGGGTTCCGTAGCACGAGCGCCCGGGCCTCCGCGGAGAGCGGGCGGACCGGCATCCCGTTCACCGCGGCGTATTTCCGGGCGAAGTGGGTGGCGAGTTCGAGGATGTCGGCCGGGCGCTCGCGCAGCGGCGGGATCCGCAGGCCGACGACGTTGAGCCGGTAGAGCAGGTCCTCCCGGAACGTGCCCTTGCGGACCTCCTCGGCGAGGTTGCGGTTCGAGGTGGCGAGCACGCGGATGTCGACCCGCACCGGGGCGGTCCCGCCGACCCGGTCAATGACCCGCTCTTGCAGGGCGCGCAGCAGCTTCGCCTGCAGGCGCACGTCCATCTCGGAGATCTCGTCGAGGAGCAGCGTGCCGCCATTGGCCTCCTCGAACCGGCCGATGCGCCGGGCGACCGCGCCGGTGAACGCGCCCTTCTCGTGGCCGAACAGCTCGGATTCGAGCAGGGCCTCGGGGATTGCCGCGCAGTTCACCGAGACGAAGGGCTTGCCCGCCCGGTTGGACTTCTGGTGGACGTGCCGGGCCAGCACCTCCTTGCCGGTGCCGCTCTCGCCGGTGATCAGCACCGAGGCCTCGGAGCGGGCGACCTGCTCGGCGAGCTTGACCACCCGCTCCATGGACGGGTCGCGCCAGACGAAGGCGGCGCGGTCGGTGGCGACCGCTTCCAGCACCGCCGCGATCATCTCGGGATCGGGCGGGAGCGGGATGTACTCCTTGGCGCCCGCCCGGATCGCCGCCACGGCGGCCGAGGCGTCCGCCGAGACGCCGCAGGCGACCACCGGCGTGCGGATCCGCTCTCCCTCCAGCGCGGTGACGAGGTCGCGGATCGGCAGACCCACGTCGATCATGATGAGATCGGCGCCCCGCGCGCGCAGGACGGTGAGGCCCTGCGGCACGGCGTCGGCCTGCGTGACGGCGGCGCCGCGCTGCATCGCGATCTTCGAGGCGGTGATCAGCTCGCCGTTGAGCCGCCCGATCATCAGGAGCCGCATGGTTCGTCCCTCTCAAAACCTGCGCGCGGACAGCACACCGGCATCCGCGGCTGAAAATCACTCACCCTTGACGATCTCGGTCATCGTCACGCCGAGCCGGTCCTCGACGAGGACGACCTCGCCGCGGGCCACCAGCCGGTTGTTGACGAACACGTCGATCGCCTCGCCGACCTTCCGGTCGAGTTCGAGCACCGCGCCGGGCGCGAGCCGGAGCAGGTCGCCGATCGGCATCCGGGCGGAGCCGAGCACCGCCGAGACCATCACGGGCACGTCGAAGAGCTGCTCCAGGTCGGCCGCGGTCTTCGGGGTGGTGGGCGCGTCGCGGATCGAGCCCGCGGCGTAGTCGGTGTCGTGCTCGCCGAGCTGGGGCAGGCTGAAATCGTCGGACATCAGGATCTCCTCACGGGCCCGTCGGCAGGCCGAGGGCGTCGAGCACCGCCGCCTCGATGCGGGCGCGCTCCCGAACGATGCCGCCGTCCGCCCACTCGATGCGGGCGTCGCCCGCCGCCATGTCGGGGTCGCCCAGCACCACGAGCCGGCCCTCGTAGCCGCGCTCGCGCGCGAGGCGCTTCACCAGGGTCTCGGCCTCCTCGACCAGGCCGTCGTGCACCCGCACCACCAAGTGCGGCACGCCGCGCAGGTGCTGGAGCGCCGTCCGGGCCGCCTCGCCGATGCCGGCGAGCGGGGCGGCGTCGAGGGCGTCGCCCGCGACCTTGCGGGCGATCAGCATCGCCACCTCGACCGCCTGCGCCTCGCGCTCGGCGTCGCGCGCGTCGGCCTGGGCGATCAGGCCCGCGGCGGCGAGCGCCAGGCGGGTCATGGCGTCGGCGAGCCGGCCCTGGACCTGCGCCTCGGCCTGGACCCGGCCCTCCTGCATGCCGCGGGCATGGGCCTCGGCCTCGGAGCGGGCCGCGGTCTCGGCGGCGCGCAGGGCCTCGGCGCTGGGGCGGCCGCTGCGGAAGTCGGTCTCGAACAGGAACGGCTTCGCGCTCCGGGCGGATTGGGCGCTCAATAGACCAGCTCCTCCTCGGCGCTATTCTTGGCGATCATGATCTCGCCCTTCTCGGCGAGGTCCTTGGCGATCTCGGTCATCTTGGCCTGCGCCTCATCCACTTCCTTGAGGCGGACCGGCCCGAGCGAGGCCATCTCGTCCGTGAGGTTCTTGGCCGCGCGGGTCGACATCTGCCTCAGGAAGAAGCCGCGGGTCGGCTCGTTGGCGCCCTTGAGCGCGCGGCACAGGGTCTCGTTGTCGATGCTGCGCAGCAGGGTCTGGACGCTGCCCGGATCGAGTTTCAGCAGGTCCTCGAAGGTGAACATCAGCTCGCGGATCCGCTTGGCCGAGCCGCGGTTCGCCTGGTCGAGGGCGGCGAGGAAGCGGCCCTCCGTCTGCCGGTCGAAGGCGTTGAACACGTCGGCCATCATCTCGTGGGCGTCGCGGCGCTGGGTCTGGGCGATGGTCGACACGAACTCGACCCGCAGCGTCTCCTCGATGTGGCGCAGCGCCTCCTTCTGCACCGTCTCCATGCGCAGCATCCGGTTGAGGACGTCGATGGCGAAGTCCTCCGGCAGGATGGTGAGCACCTTCGCCGCGTAGTCGGCGCGCACCCGCGACAGCACCACCGCCACGGTCTGCGGGTACTCGTTGCGCAGGAACGACGCGAGGATCTCCGGGTCGACCTGGGCGATCGAGGCCCAGACGCGCTTGCCCGACGCGCCCTTGATCTCCGCCATGATCAGCGAGACCTGATCGCTGGGGAAGATCTTGAGGAGCAGCGCCTCGGTCCGCTCGAAGTTCGACGAGATGCCGCCGCTGTTGCCGAGCTTGGTCACGAACTCGATGATCAGCTTCTCAACGGTCTGCGCCTCCAGCGTGCCGAGCTGGACCATGGCGGCGCTGACCTTCTTGATCTCCTCCTCCTCGAGCATCTGCCAGATCGGGGCGCCTTCCTCCTCCCCGAGCATCAGCAGGAGCGCGGCGGCGCGCTGCGGCCCGGGCATCGACGCGAACGAATCGCCGCCCGCCGTCGCCAGCGTGTTGGCCAGACCCAGTGCCGCACCTGCCGCCATCGTGTTGCCCTCGACGCCCTACGCTTCACTCTTCCTGGATCCAGGTGCGCAGCACCTCGACGGTCTCGGACGGGCTCGCCCGGACCATGTCGACCACGCGCTGGACCGTCTCGGCCTGGACCTGGCCGTTGATCTTGGCGAACTCCATCAGCCGCGCGGTCGGGTTGTCGCGGTCGATGACCGTCACGGTCTGGCCCGGACCCGCGACCGCGGCGGCGTCGCCGGGGAGCGCGATTCCGGACGCCGTCAGGACCGGGGCCTCTGGGACCGGCGCAAGCACCTGGCGCACCAGGGGGCGGACCACCGTGAGCAGGACGATGAGCGTCAGCAGCGCCAGGACGGCGAGCTCGGCCATGCGCAGCACGTCCTCCTTGGTGGGGGCGAGCAGCGACTGGATCAGCGTGGGCTCGGTGAATTGCGGCACGCTCGGCGCCTCCGCGAAGCGCAGGTTCACCACCTCGATCTGGTCGCCGCGCGCCTTGTCGAAGCCGACGGCGCCGCGCACCAGCGCGGTGATCCTCTCGATCTCGGCGGGCGTGCGCGGGCTGTAAGTCTGCTTGCCGTCGGGGGCGGTGGCGTAGACGCCGTCGAGCACCACGGCGACCGACAGGCGCTTGATCCGGCCGCTCTCGGCGATCTCGGTCTTGGTGACCCGCGAGATCTCGTAGTTGGTGGTTTCCTCGTTCTTGTTGGTCGCGTCCTTGGGCGTCGGCGTCTTGTCGCCGCCATTGGCGCCGGGCAACTCGTTGCCGACGCTGACCTGTCCCTCGGCATTGCCGGTGACCGCCGATTCGGTGCGGGTCTGGGCGGAGCGCACGACCCGGCTCTCGGGATCGAAGGTCTCGGAGCGGCTCTCGACCCGGTTGAGGTCGAGTTCCGCGTTGACCTGGACGCGGGCCCGGCCCGGGCCGACGATGCCGGCGACGACGTCCTCGATCTGGCCGCGCAGGCGCCGTTCGAGGCCGACCTGCCGGTCCTCGAACCCGCCGGCGACGTCGGCCGCGGCGTCCCGGGCGCCGTCGGCCAGAAGCCGGCCGCGCTCATCGACGATCGAGATCCGTTCGGGCTTGAGGCCCTCCACCGCGGAGGCCACGAGATGGCGGATCGCCCGGACCTGCCCGGAATCGAGATCGCCCATCAGCTTCAGCACGATCGCCGCGCTCGGGCTCTCCCGGTCCCGCTCGAACAGGCGGCGCTCCGGCAGCACGAGATGGACGCGGGCCGCCTGGACCCGCCCGATCGCCCGGATCGAGCGCGCCAGTTCGCCCTCCAGAGCACGCAGGTGGTTCACGTTCTGAACGAAGTTGGTGGACGAGAACGCGTCGCCCTTGTCGAAGATCTCGTAGCCGACGCCGCCCTGGGTCGGCAGGCCCTTGCCGGCGAGGTCCATGCGCAGCTTAGCGAGGTCCGGGCGGGGGGCCAGGATCGTCTGCCCGGCATCGCCCCGCGTCTCGTAGCGGATGCCGCGGCTGTCCAGCTCCCGGACCACGGAGGCCGAGTCCTGCATCGACAGGTCGGAGAACAGCACGCCCATGTCGGGGCGCGAGACCCGCAGGATGATGAAGGCGAAGAAGCCGATGAGCGTCAGCGTCACCGCCGCCATGGCGGCGATTCGGGCCGGTCCGAACTTCGTGACGAGATCGAGAACCGGCTTCACGGGAGGATTCGCTGCACTCTAACGCTGGCGGACCCCGGCGGCCCGCTCGGCAGAAATTGCCCAGGTCGTGGTTAGCGGGTCGTTAATGCGGGGGCGTCCCGCGGGCTCGGATGCGGGCGCCGGAACGACCGAAGCCGCGCCCGGGGTCCGGACGCGGCTTCGTGAGTCCTCGGATTCGACCGGGCCAGCCCCTCGGCGCCGTCTGAGATCGTCGCTGCGGGCGGGTGGCCTTCGCGTCGGTCCGGGGCCGCGAAGCGGGTCCCTCGACCAGAGTCGCCGACGCGCCGGGTCCGGCATCCGCGGCCTCGATGAGACCCGGAAGCGCCGGCGGCGTCCCGGGATAGGGGCGCCCGGCACAGGCGCCGCGGATCAGTGACGGTAGTGCTGGATCCGGGTCGTCCGCAGGCCGGCGAGGCCGTGCTGGTCGATGGAGAACTGCCAGCTGAGGAATTCCTCTGTGGTCAGCGTGTAGCGCTTGCACGCCTCCTCCAGGCTGAGGAGACCGCCGCGCACCGCGGCCACGACCTCGGCCTTGCGCCGGATCACCCAGCGACGGGTGCTCGGGGGCGGAAGGTCCGCGATCGTCAGGGGGCTGCCGTCGGGCCCGATCACGTACTTCACTCTCGGGCGGCTCGGTTCGGTCATGATACGCTCTACACTCGACTGACCTGTCGAGCATTGAAGGTACTTGTGCCCGCTTAAGAGATGTTGAAGCGAGTCACTCGGATGTGATTCGTTAAGTGCCACTTGTGGACAACCCGATGGTCTGCACGCTGGACAGCGGCACGCGCTGCGAACCGATCACCAGCACCGGCGACGTTCCGCTGAGATCGACCTCGTCGACCGTGCCCGTGAGGCTCGTATCGACCGAAACGCTCGAGCCGGTGGCATCCGTGGCCGCCACCTTGATCGAGTAGTTCCCGTCGGGCGCGGTCAGGCCGGCCGAGGTCTTGCCGTTCCACGTGTAGGTCTGGCTGCCGGCATTGAGCGCGGTGGTCTGCGTGGCCACGACGTTGCTCTTCGAGTCCAGGACCGTGATCACCGCCTTCGAGGCGGCCCGGGCCGGGTTCAGCGTCCAGGAGGCGGAGCCGCCGGACAGCTGCGAGGCGCTGCCGTCGGCCGACACGGTCTTCCCGATGTAGCTCGTGGCCGAGGCCGAGCTCGCCGATTGCGAGGCGCTCAGGATGCTGTCGAGGCGGTCGTTGGTCTTAAGCTGCTGCTCGACGCCGGCGAACTGCACCAGCTGCTGCGTGAACTGGTTGGTGTCCATCGGGTCGAGGGGGTTCTGGTTCTTGAGCTGCGTGGTCAGCAGCGTCAGGAACTGCGTGAAGTTGCTGGCGATCTCGGTGGCGTTGCCGCTGCTGCTCGTGGACGAGCCCGTCGTGTTCGTCGTGCGCGTCAGGCTCGATATACCGCTCGTCATGCTGATCTCTCCTGTGCCGCGTCCTGGCGCAGGGGCCGGATGCGCGTCGTGTCTGTGTGGGTCCGCGATGCGGGCGCCGCGCGTACCGCCTAGATCCTCATGTCGAGGCCGCCGTAGCCGCGCAGGACGCGGATCGGGGCGACCTCGTGCGGGGCTTCCGCCTGATCGCGCGACCAGCCCGTGCCGCCCCCGCGCGGGGAATCGCCCGGCTGACCGCCGCTGCCGCCGCTCTGGGCGCTTCCGTCGCCCCGCAGCGACAGGTTGATCCCGCCGGCCGAGGGATCGAAGCCGGCCTGGGTCAGCGCCTGCTGCAGCTGGCCGGCGTCGCGCTGGAGCAGCGCGAGGGTCTCGGGCCGGTCGACCACCAAGTGGGTCATGACGCGGCCGTGCGCCTTGTCGATCTCCAGCTTGACGTCGATGCGCCCGAGCTCGGCCGGGTCGAGCCGGATCTGGAACTCGTTGGATCCGCGCAGCGACCTCAGGCCGATGGTCATCGGCACCTGGCCGATCGGGATGGGTGGGTCGGTCTGGAGCGACGCGGTCTGCGTCGGCGCGGCGGTCTCCTGGGCGGCGCGCGTCGTGTCCACGGCCTGACCGGATGTCGCGCGCGGCGCCGGACCACCCTGCGCCGCCGCGGGCAGCGTCTGAAGCGGACCTGCGCCCTGGCTCGCGTCGGTCAGGGCGGTGAGGAAATCCTGGGCCGCCGCATCGGACGTCGCGGCCGCCGCGCCGCCGGCCGTCAGGCCGTCGACCGGGACGCTGCCCGGCCCGACTTTGCCGGGTTCGTGACCGGCGCCCGCCGATGCCGGAGCGGTCCCGACGATGCTGGGGACGGTTCCGGCCGCGCGGCCGCCGCCCTGAGCGTTCGTGCCGGAAGGGCCCGCGGTTGCGCCGGTTCCGGAGAGAGCCGCCGAGCCGTCCTGCGCTGGCGCCGTGCCGCTACCCGCATCCGTCTCAGCCTCGGCCTCCGTCTTGACCGTCCCGGTCGCGCCGCCCCCCTCGGACAGCGCGGCGATGAGGGCCAGAAGGGAGGCGGACGGCCCCGAGGCCGCGGGCTGCGCAGGGGCCTCGGCCATCTGCGGCGGCACCGCCGCGTCGGCCTCGGGGCCTGCGGTGCCGGCCGCCTCGGCGGCCGGATCCTGCCCGGCCGCGACGGCCTCGGAACCCTGCTGCGCGGCGGCTCCCGCCCGGCCGGTCTCGGCGGTGCGCGCCGCGCCCGCCTTCGGAGCCTCGGCGCGCGCGCCCGCGGCGGAGGGCGGTCCCTCGGCCCGCGCGGCCGAGGCCGGCGCATCCGCCGGCTTGGCGAGGCTGACCCTCTTGTCCGCGACCCGGGCCTCGGTCTGAAGCGCCGCATCCCGGGCGCGGTCGCCGGCCAGCCGCGCGGCGTCGGCCTGATCGCGCAGGTCGGCCTGACGGGCGCGGGCCGAGGCGGCGACGTCGCGCTGATCGGCGGCGCGGGCCCGCGCCGTCGCGGCGTCGTCGCGGGCCTGGGCCGCGCTCAGGGCGGCGCCGAAGCGGTCCTGCGCGGAATTGCCGGCGCGGGCCGCCACGCCCGCGGCCTCCCAGCCCGAACGCTGCGCCTGCGCGTTCCGCGCGGACGGAATCCACGTGGTGACATCCAAACGATCCGCCGCGCCGCTCGCCATTCCGGACTCCTCTGGGCCGCACAGCAGCAAGGCGCGCGCCACCGTGCCGGCCGGATAAGTCACTGAAAAATCTCGTTCTCTGCTTGCAGCACGCGGGTCGGACCTGATCGAAGCTGCCGCCCGCCCGGCAGGATCTGCCGAGTGTCCGATCTCGCTGCCCTGGAAAGCCGGGCGAAGTCCCGCTATAGACGGCCCGTGCAGCCAGGGAGCTTCCGGGCCGGCGGCTGCGGACCCTCGCGATGAACGCCCTCGATCTTCCCAAAGCCCCCCACGAGACGCGCGTCGTCGTCGCCATGTCGGGCGGCGTCGATTCCTCCGTGGTCGCGGGCCTGCTGAAGCGGCAGGGCTTCGACGTGGTCGGCGTCACGCTCCAGCTCTACGACCACGGCGCGGCGAGCCACCGCAAGGGCGCGTGCTGCGCCGGCCAGGACATCCACGACGCCCGGGCGGCGGCGGAGCATCTCGGCATCCCGCACTACGTCCTCGATTACGAGGATCGCTTCCGCGACGAAGTCATCGAGAAGTTCGCCGAGAGCTACCTCGCGGGCGAGACACCGATCCCCTGTGTCGAGTGCAACCGCACGGTGAAGTTCCGCGACCTGCTGGGCCTCGCCCGCGACCTCGACGCCGACGCGCTCGCCACCGGCCACTACGTGGCCAGCCGGGCGCTCCCGGGCGGCGGCCGCGCGCTCCACCGCGCCCTCGATCCCGCCCGTGACCAGAGCTACTTCCTCTACGCGACCACGGCGGAGCAGCTGGACTTCCTGCGCTTCCCCCTGGGCGAGATGGAGAAGACCGAGACCCGCGCGCTCGCGAAGGATCTCGGCCTGTCCCTCGCCGAGAAGCCGGACAGCCAGGACATCTGCTTCGTGCCGCAGGGCCGCTACAGCGACGTGATCGCGCGTCTGCGCCCCGACGCGGCGCGGCCCGGCGAGATCGTCGACCTCGCCGGCCACGTCCTCGGCCGGCACGACGGGATCGTGCATTACACGGTGGGCCAGCGGAAGGGCCTCGGCCTGTCCGGGCCCGAGCCGCTCTACGTCGTGCGGCTGGAGCCGGACTCGGCCCGCGTTGTGGTCGGGCCGCGCACAGCGCTGGCCACGACCCGGATCCGCCTCTCGGACCTCAACTGGCTCGGCGAGGGGCCGGTGGCGGCCGTGCGCGACCTGCCGGTGGCAGTCCGCGTGCGATCGACCCGTCCGCCGCGCCCGGCGACGCTGACGGTCGGGCCGGACGGCGCGGCCGAGGTCGTGCTCGCCGAGCCCGAGGACGGCGTGTCGCCGGGGCAGGCCTGCGCGATCTACGCGGATGACGGCCCCCGGGCCCGGGTCCTGGGCGGCGGCACCATCCGGCGTGTCGACGCGTTGTCGGCCCGGCCCCGCGAGGCCGCCTGATCTCAACCTCTGGAACCTTCGAACGATGCTGAGCGAGCCGCAGATGGCCGGGCCGAGCACGGCCCTGATGCGCAAGGCCTATGCCCGCTGGGCCCCCGTCTACGACGTGGTCTACGACAAGCTCACCGAGCCCGCGGCCCGCGCCGCCGTCGAGGCGGCGGCCGAGCATGGGCCGCGGATCCTGGAGGCCGGCGTCGGCACCGGGCTGGCGCTGGGCTACTACCCGAAGGCCAGCTTCGTCTGCGGCGTCGACCTCTCCGAGGACATGCTCAAGCGCGCCCGCGCCAAGGTCCGGCGCCGGAACTTGGCCCACGTGAAGGGCCTCCAAGTGATGGACGTCTGCCACCTCGGCTACGCCGACGCGAGCTTCGACGCCGTCGTGGCCCAGTTCCTGATCACCCTGGTGCCCGACCCCGAGGCCGCGATGTCGGAGTTCCTGCGGGTGGTGCGCCCGGGCGGCGGCATCGTCCTCGCCAACCATTTCGGCCAGAGCGACGGCCCTCTGGCCCGGGTCGAGGAAGTCGTGGCGCCGCTCTGCACGAAGATCGGTTGGTCGTCGGACTTCAAGGCGACGCGGATCGAGGCCTGGGCGCGGCGCAACGGCGTCGAGGTCCTGGGGTTGAAGCCGACCTTCCCGGGCGGGTTCTTCAAGATCCTGCGGATGCGCAAGCCCGGGTGAGCGAGACCGGCAACGCCCCCGACGCCGAAGGCTGCGTCGAGAACCGCGAGGGGCGCTGGAAGCGCCTGCGGCGCTGGCTCCCGCTGGCGCTGCTCCTGACGGTGTCGGCGGTGGTCTTGGTCTCGGGAGCCGCGCAACTCCTCAGCCTCGACCGCCTGCTCGCGTCCCGCCTCTGGCTGCGCGGCTTCGTCGAGGCCGGGTATCTCCGCGCGCTGGTCGCGGCCTACTGCCTCTATGTCGGGGCCGTCGTCGTGTCGGTACCGGCCACGCTGATCCTCACGATGGTCTGCGGCTTCCTGTTCGGCATCGTGCCGGGGGCGCTTACCGCGGTCTGTGCGGCCACGACCGGGGCGGCCATCGTGTTCGCGATCGGCCGCGGGCCCGGCGCCGACCTGCTGCGGCGCATGGGCGGCACGCGCCTCGCCGGGCTGGCCGAGGGCTTCCGCCGCGACGCCTTCGGCTACATCGCGGTGCTCCGCCTCCTGCCGCTGTTCCCGTTCTGGGTGACCAACCTCGCGCCCGCCGCCTTCGGGGTGAAGATGCGGGTCTTCGTGCTCGCGACGTTCCTGGGGCTGCTGCCGGGCGCGATCGTGTACGCCACCACGGGCGCGGGCATCGAGGACGTCGTCGCCGCCCACGAGGCCGCCAGGGCCGCCTGCCTCGCGACGGGGGCGGGCGGCTGCGACCAGGCCCTGACCCTGCGCGCCCTGGTCACGCCCAAGATGGTTGCAGGTCTCGCGATGCTGGCGGTCTTCGCCCTGGTCAGCATGCTGCTGAGCCGCCGCGCCCGACGCGGCTGAGATGCGCCGCCGAGACGCGCGATCCGCCACCGGCTGTGTTTTTCGGTGTCTGAGGGCGCGTGCAACCGCTTGGAGGGGGATGTCGTATAGTGCTCGCCGCCGAGAGCCTGTATTCCCGCCTGCGAATCTGTGGCTTGCGAACATGTATCCCGCGAAGGCCGAACCCGGCTCGAGCTTTCTCAATCCTCTCTCCGCCGATCCTCATCCGCGATGCCGGCGCGGAGCGTGACCGGCGTGTCCCTCGAGTCCCATCAGGCCGCGGCACCGGCGACGCCGGCGCCCGCACCGGCCCGCGACGTCCCCGAGCGGCGCACCGCGCGCCTCGGCCTGTCCGGGCGCCTGTTCCTCGTCACCGTCGCGTTCGTGGTGGTGGCCGAGGTGCTGACCTACGTGCCGGCGGTGGCCAATTACCGGATCGAATGGATGTCCGACCGCCTGGCGGCCGCGCAAGTCGCCGCTCTGGTGCTCGACGGGCGGACCGGCGAGCCGGTCTCCGAGCCGCTCGAGAGCCGGCTCCTGGCCGGCGTGAACGCCCGCGCCATCGCCGTCCGCGGCGGCGGCGCCCAGCGTCTGCTCGCCATCGAGCCCATGCCCGAGCAGGTCGCCGACACCGTCGACCTGCGCGACGTCACGGCCCTGTCGGCGATCCGGGGCGCGTGGCGCACCCTCGTGGCGCCGGTCCACGAGCCGATCCGCGTGGTCGGGGAGGGCGGCATCGGCTTCGACCGGGTCGAGATCCTGCTCGATGAGGCGCCGCTGCGCACCGCCATGATCGACTACGCGCTGCGCCTGCTGGTCTCCTCGCTGATCATCGCGGCCGCCGCCGCCGGTCTCGTCTTCGTGGTGCTGCAGGTGCTGATCGTGCGCCCCGTGCGGCGGCTCGCCACCAGCATCACGGCCTTCGCGGACGATCCGGAGGATGCCGGGCGGATCATCGCGCCGTCCCGCCGCAGCGACGAGATCGGCCAGGCCGAGCGGGCGCTCGGGCGGATGCAGCGCAGCCTCGCCGATCAGCTCCGGCAGAAGCGGCGACTCGCCGAACTGGGCTTGGCGGTCAGCAAGATCAGCCACGAACTGCGCAACCTGCTGACCGGCGCGCAACTCCTGGGCGACCGCCTGGAGGGGACCGAGGATCCGACCGTGCAGCGCGTGGCCCCCCGCCTCGTCGGCACGCTGGCCCGCGCGATCCGCTTCTGCGAGGCGACCCTCGCCTACGGGCGCGTCTCCGAGCGGGCGCCGCTCCTCACCAGCACGCCGCTGGCACCGGTCTTCGCGGAACTTCCGGATCTCGCCGCGCTGGCGGCGCATCCGGTCAGCGTCCAGGTCGCGGCGGGCGATCTCTCCGTGCAGGCCGATCCGGAGCAGCTCGGGCGGGCGCTGGCCAACCTCGTGCGCAATGCCGTGCAGGCGCTGGACGGGGCGGCCGTGCCGGAGGCCGCCGTGAGCGTGGTCGCCGCCCGCGCGGCACCGGGCCGGGTCACGATCCTGGTCGCCGATAACGGTCCCGGTCTCCCGGCGCGCGCGCGGGAGAACCTGTTCGCGCCGTTCCAGGGATCCATGCGGTCCGGTGGCACGGGCCTCGGGCTGCCGATCGCCGCCGAGCTGATCGGGATCAACGGCGGCACCCTCACCCTCGACGATTGCGAGGCCGAGGGGCTGAGCGGCGCGCGCTTCCGGATCGTGCTGCCGGAGGGCTGACGGGACCGGACCCGCGGGACGTCGCCCCGCTGCCGCTACTCGGCCGCGGCCCGGACGGGCTCCCCGACCCGGATGCCGAGATCGGCCAGCAGCGCCGCGTCGTCGTCCTGCCCGTTATTGGCGGTGGTGAGCAGCCGCTCGCCGTAGAAGATCGAGTTGGCGCCGGCGAGGAAGCACAGCACCTGGGCCTCGCGGGTGAGGCTCTTGCGGCCGGCGCTGAGCCGCACGCGGGAGCGCGGCATCACGATCCGCGCCGTGGCGCACATGCGCACCAGATCGAACGGGTCGACCGCCGGCTGGTCCTCCAGCGGGGTGCCGGGCACCGCCACGAGGGCGTTGATCGGCACGCTTTCCGGATGGGGGGCGTGGTTGGACAGAACCTGGAGCATCGCGGCGCGGTCGGTGACACCTTCGCCCATCCCGACGATACCGCCGCAGCACACGCCGATCCCGGCCTCGCGGACGTTCGCGAGGGTCTGCAGGCGCTCGTCGTAGGTGCGGGTGGAGATGATGTCCTCGTAGAAATCCGGCCCGGTATCGAGGTTGTGGTTGTAGGAGGTCAGCCCGGCCTCGGCGAGGCGTCCGGCCTGCGAGGGCGTGAGCATGCCGAGCGTCACGCAGGCCTCCATGCCGAGGCCGCGCACGCCGCGCACCATGGCGAGCACCGCGTCGAATTCCGGGCCGTCCTTCGGCTGGCGCCACGCGGCGCCCATGCAGAAGCGCTGGGCGCCGGCGGCCTTGGCGGCGGCCGCCTCGGCCAGCACCGTCTCCACGGGCATCAGCCGCTCGCGCGCGACGCCCGCGCCCTTGTGATGGGCCGATTGCGGGCAGTAGGCGCAATCCTCCGGGCAGCCGCCGGTCTTGATCGACAGGAGCGAGGCCCGCTGGATGTCGGCGGGGTCGTTGTGCCGGCGGTGCACCTGCGCGGCCCGGAACACGAGGTCCATCAGCGGCAGGTCGTGGATCGCGCGGATCTCCGCCACGCTCCAGTCGTGGCGGATGTCGCCGAGGTCGGGCTGCTGGGAACCGGGGAGGGAAGTCGCGCTCATGCGGTGTTTGAGCCGGATCGGCGGACAGAAATCAAGCGGGCCTCGCGCCCGATCCTCCGACCGAGGGGTCGGTCTGGACGATCATGCCGTACCAGCCCAGCCCGCAATAGGTCTCGTATCCCGGTGTCCGATGGTACGCCGTGACCGTGCCCGACCGCGGATCCCGCACGACTCCGCTCGTCTCGCCGTCCATCCGGCAGGAGACCCGCTCGGTCAGGAGGCCGACCTGATCCGAGGCGGCCAGCACCCGGCCGCCGGCATCGACCAGCAGTGCGCGGGTGCGCCCCCGATCTTCCGGCGCGACCCGGATCCCCGAAACGATGGCGTGGGCCTGCGGTGCCCAGTCGAAGTGGATCGCCAGGACGCCGAGCGGTGCGCCGGTCGCCTGACCGCCCGCCCGCACGCTCGCCGCGTAGGTGGCGACCTGCGCGCCACCCAGCGCATCCTCCTGCCGCACGTCGGCGCAGACGAAGGCGTCGCCGCTCTCCAGGGCGAGCGCCTCCCGGAACCACGCTTCGCCCGCGACGCTCCGGCCCTGGAGCCCGGGGTAGCGGTCGGCGCGGCCGGTCGCGAGGATGCGGCCGTCCAGGCCGCAGATCCAGAGATCGAGATAGACCGTGTAGGCCGAGAGGATGATGCCGAGGCGGTCGCCCGCGAAGGCCGCCGCGGCCGGGCCGGGATCGGCCGCGCAGGCGACGACGGCGGCGTCGGTCGCCCACCAGCGCACGTCACAGGTCCGCTCGTAGAGGTTGCGATCGATCAGCTCGACCGCGTTGAGCGCGAGATCGACCAGGCGTTCTCCCTGGACGCGGCCCGCCATCGTCTCGACGGTGCGCTGCAGCTCGACGATGCGGCCGGACAGGTGAAGCTCCAGCTCGCCGGCGATGACGTCCACGGATTCGCCGAGGGCGCGCACTTCCTGGGCGACAACCGCGAAGCCGCGTCCCTCATCTCCGGCCCGCGCGGCCTCGATGAGCGCGTTGAGGGCGAGGATCTTGGTCTGCGCCGTGATCCGCCGGATCCGGCCGGTCTTCTCCTGCGCTGCTTGCTTGACGGCATCGGCCAGGATCTCGATCGACCTGAGCGTCGGCGGCTCGGACTCCGATCCGGAGGTCCGGTCATTGGGGAAATCAGTTTTCGCACTCATGCCGGGCCCGATCGACGAGGCGGGCATTTTACAGCTATAATATAATACAGTCTTAACCGATCAAGGTCCGCGATATAACTTACAATACTAAAATCAATCCATAATTCAATCGAGAGTATATAGGTCCCGTCGGTCGCGGGTGCCGGGCGCTCGCCAATGTCGGTGACGTTGCCTGGACGCGGGGCCGCCGCCCGGACGCGGGCGGCAGCCCGTCTGTCAGCCCGTCTGTCAGTGCGTCGGCTCGCCGGCCGAGACCTTGGCGGTCCAGTCGTCGAAGGCGATGACCTTCTGCCGCTGCTCGCCGAGCCGGTCGATGCGCAGGACCATCTCGTCCCCGGCCTTGAGGTAGCGCGGCGGCTTCATGCCGAGGCCGACGCCCGGCGGCGTGCCGGTGGTGATCACGTCGCCCGGCTCCAGCAGCATGAAGTGCGACGCGTAGGCGACGAGTTGGGGAACGTCGAAGATCATCGTTGCGGTCGAGCCGGTCTGACGGCGCTCGCCGTTCACGTCGAGGCTCATGGCGAGGTTCTTCAGGTCGGGAATCTCGTCGAGGGTCACCAGCCATGGGCCGAGGGGGCCGAAGGTCGGCGCGCTCTTGCCCTTGGTCCAGGTCGGACCGCGGTTCATCTGCCACTCGCGCTCGGAGACGTCGTTGCAGATGCAGGCACCCGCCACGTAGCTCAGCGCCTCGTTGGCGTGGACGTAGCTGGCGCGCCGCCCGATCACCACGGCGAGCTCCACCTCCCAGTCGGTGCTGTGCGATCCCTTGGGGATGATGACCGTGTCGTTCGGCCCGCACAGGCTGGACGGAGCCTTGTTGAAGATGATCGGCTCCGCGGGGATCGGCGAGCCGGTCTCTTCGGCGTGGTCGGCGAAGTTCAGGCCGATGGCGACGACGTTCCGGGTGCCGCCGACGCAGGGGCCGAGGCGCACGTCCGGGGGCAGCTTCGGCAGGGTCTCGGGATCCAGGGCGCGCAGACGCGCCAGCGAGTCGGGCGCGAGGGCCGGCCCGGCGATGTCGCGCACGATGCCCGACAGGTCGCGCAGCCCCCCGCTGGCATCCACGAGGCCGGGCTTCTCGTCGCCGCTCGGGCCGTGCCGGAAGAGCTTCATGGCCGCACTCCTCATCCTTCCCTGAACCGGTCTGCGCCGGACGCCGGGACCATGGCCGGGCCTCGACCCGGGTGCAAGGCCGGCCGCGTCGGCGTGTCGGTCCGCCGGGTGTCGCCGCAGGGCAACAGGACGGCGGAAAAGTGCAGGGTCGGCGACGTTCGGATATATTGTTCCTGTCGCCATCTCGGTGTGACAGCCCGGATCAAGACTGAAAAATCTCGATCATCACGGGCTTTCGCTCGTGAAGGTGCCGTTTACCGCTCCTTATCTACTACTATTCCTCTCGGTGCCGAAAATGGTCGGGGTCATTGCGGTTCCGCACCCGAAACCGGCACCATGCATGAAAGGTCGCCGCATAACGGGTCTCGAACAATCGACGGCGCCCAGCAGAACGAAGGCTTGGGGGAAGAGATGGGCGGGACGGTTCGCGCTGCGATGCTGGCGGCGACGGCGGTGGTCCTCGGCGCCGGGCAGGTGCAGGCGGGGGCGTTCGGGATCCGGGAGCAGAGCACCGAGGCCCAGGGGCTGGCCTTCGCGGGCGCGGCGTCGGGATCGGGCGGCGTCTCGTCGATGTTCTGGAATCCCGCGACGATCACGATGAACCCAGGCTTCGTCGCGGAGCAGAACTTCACCTATATCGGCCTCTCCTCGACGATCCGTCCGGATGCCGGCACCAATCCGGGCTTCGCGCGGCTGGGCGGCTCCGGCGATATCGGCCAGGGCGCCGTCGTGCCGGCGGGCGCGACCTCGTACCAGCTGAACGACCGCCTGTGGCTCGGCCTCTCGACCGGCGCCCCCTTCGGCCTCGTCACCAAGCCGCGGGACGTGTGGGCCGGCGAGGTCTACGGACGCTCGTCGCGGATCTTCTCGCTGGCGATCAACCCGGTCATCGGCTTCAAGGTCAACGAGTGGCTCTCGATCGCGGCCGGCCCGAACATCGAGTATTTCCGCCTGACCCTGCGGCAGGCGCTGCCGATCCCCGGCATCCTGCCGACCTCGTATCCGAGCTCCTTCCTCAAGGGTGAGTCCTGGGGCGCGGGCTTCACCGCCGGCGCCACGCTCACGCCCCGCGACGGGACCGTGCTGGGCATCGGCTACCGCTCCTCGGTGCACCACGACATCGACGGCTCGATCGGCGTCCCGCTCGTCGCCCTGGCGCCGCTGGCCGGACAGGTCCGCGCCAAGCTGAACACGCCCGAGAAGCTGAGCGTCGGCCTGACCCAGGCGGTCTCGCCGGTGGCGCGGGTGAATCTCGGCTTCGAGTGGGACAACTGGTCGAGGCTCGGCACCATCGGCATCGTATCGAAGACGATCGGCCTGCCGGTGAACAACCTGCCGCTCAACTACAAAGACGGGTTCACCTACGCGATCGGCGCCGAGTACGACGCGTCGCCGAACCTGACGCTGCGGACCGGCTTCGCCTACGAGACCTCGCCCATCGACTTCCGGAACCGCTCGGTGCGCCTGCCGGACGGCGACCGGTACAACGTCTCGGTCGGCGCCAGCTACCGCTGGAGCCAGCAGCTGACGCTGAACCTCGCCTACTCGCACTTCTTCCTGGACCGCTCGCGGATCCTCGCGGGCATCGGCCGCGACTACAACATCAGCAACATCGCCTTCGCGGGCGTGGTGGATTCCAGCGCCGACATCGTCTCGGTGGGCTTCCGCTACGTCTTCGGCGCGCCGCCGGCCCCGGCCCCGGCGCCGCTCGTGCGGAAGTACTGACGGGCAGCTCCGGTCGTGTCCTTCGCTGCCGCCGTCTTCGCGAGCGGAATGAAGCGATCCAGGGCAGCGCCACGCCGACAGGTGTCGCGCTGCCCCGGGTCACGTCGCTCCGCTCGTGATGTCGGGGCGGCTCCGTGACCGTCGGGGCCGATCACCCAATCGATCCACGTGCGTCGCGCGCTTCAGGCGCGCATCCGCACGTAGGTCCCCGGCGCCGGCCCTAAGGATTGCAGCGCGTCGCCGCCCGGCTGCCGGGCCGGCACCCGCTCCGGGGCCTGCGCCTCGATCCACTGGAACCAGTAGGGCCACCACGAGCCCTTGGTCTCGACCGCGGCCCTGATCCACTCCTCGAGCGTCCCCTTCACGGGGCCGCCGGTCCAGTAGCCGTATTTCGGCTTGGACGGCGGGTTGATCACGCCGGCGATGTGGCCGGAGCCGGCGAGGACGAAATCGACCTTCCCGCCGAAGACCTTCGAACCCTCGAAGACCGACAGCGCCGGCGCGATGTGGTCCTCGCGGGTCGCGAGGTTGAAGATCGGCACCTGGACCTTCCTGAGATCGAGGCGGACGTTGCCGAGCACCATCCGCCCCTGCGCCAGCGTGTTGTCGAGGTAGCAGTTGCGCAGGTAGAATGAGTGGTTGGCCGCCGGCATCCGGGTGGCGTCGGAGTTCCAGTACAGCAGGTCGAAGGCCGAGGGTGCCTTGCCCTTGATGTAGTTGTTCACGACGTAGGGCCAGATCAGGTCGTTCGGCCGGAGCATGTTGAAGGCGTTCGCCATGCGGGCGCCCTCCAGGTAGCCCTGCTCGGCCATGCGCGCCTCGACCTGGCGGATCTGCTCCTCGTCGGCGAAGACCTTCAGGTCGCCCGCGTGGGTGAAGTCGACCTGCGTGGTGAGCAGCGTCGCGCTCTTGATCCGCCGGTTGCCGGTGGCCGCCTGCATGGCGAGCGTCACCGCGAGCAGCGTGCCGCCGACGCAGTAGCCCGCCGCCGTGACCTCGCTCTCACCGGTGGCGACGCCGATCGCGTCGATGGCCGCCTCGATCCCCTCGCGCATGTAGGACTCGAAGTCCTTGTCGGCGTGGCGGGAATCGGGATTGACCCAGGAGATGCAGAAGACCGTCAGGCCCTGGTCGACCATCCACTTCAGGAAGCTCTTCTGCGGATTGAGGTCGAGGATGTAGAACTTGTTGATCCAGGGCGGGACCATCAGGAACGGGCGCCGCAGCACGGTCTCGGTGGTGGGCGCGTACTGGATCAGCTCGATCAGGTCGTTGCGGAACACCACCTCGCCGGGGGTGACCGCCATGTTGCGCCCGACCTCGAACCCGCTCGGGTCGGTCTGGCGCACGCGCAGCTGCCCGCCGCCGGCCGCCAGATCCTCCTCATACATCTTGAGGCCGCGGACGAGGTTGGCGCCGTTCTCCTGCAGGGTGTGGCGGATCAGCTCCGGGTTGGTCGGCAGGAAGTTCGAGGGCGACAGCATGCTGGTGACTTGGCGCAGGTAGAACTGCGCCTTGTGACGCGTGTGCGCGTCGAGCCCCTCGGCCTCGTCGACGAGGCTCTCGGCCCAGCGGGTGGCGAGCAGGTAGGCCTGCTTGAGGAAGTCGAAATACGGGTTGGTCGTCCACTCGGCGTGGGCGAAGCGCGCGTCCCGGGGCTCGGGCAGCGCCACCGGATCGGCGGGCTGGCCCTGCAGGCGCAGGTAGGTCGAGCCCCAGAGCGACAGGAACGCCTGCGACAGGCGCGCCTGCGCCTCGGCGCTGCGGTTCGGATCGGCGAGCCAAGTCTCGGCCACCTGACCGAGCACCTTGGCCGCCTCATTCATCTCGCTGCCGGGTGCGCCCGCCTGGCCCTCGGGCCCGAGGAGGCGGGCGACGTTGCGCCCCATCGCCTCGACGAACTGACCGGCGTTGCGGGAAATCGCCTCGAAATCCGGCATCGGGGCGACCGTGCCGTCCGGCATCGCGCCGTTCGAGACCGACTTCGGAGGGGCGGTCCGATCCGGCGCCTGCGGGCTCGTCAAACGTGCCTCCCTGTGCTTCATCTGTTGACCCGATGGCGCGGGCCTCGTTTCCGACAAAATAAGGAGCGAGCCAGAGTTTTCGCCAGCCCGGCTCAGGACGTCGCCGAAACATCCGGCCGATCTTTTCATACGCATGTGACGATGGATCGTGCCATTTTGAACCCCGCTATCCGCCCGCATCGCGCCGGTCCGCTGCGCCGCCTGACGCTCGCGGCCGGCCTGGGCGTGCTGGTCGGCGCGCTCGGGGCCTGCTCGGGCGACGTCGTCCGCTCGCTGGCCTCCGATGCAGGCTACGGGCCGCGGGTCGTGGCGGCCCCGGATTTCGTCACGGACACCCGCAGCAAGGCGCAGCCCGACTTCATGCCGGTGGGCGTCGACGCGCCGAAGCGGCCGGTCCGGGCCAAGTCGGTCACGGGCCAGAAGGCCCTGGAGGCGGAGCTGGAAGGTGCCCGCGGCCGCAACGAGGCCCGGGGACGGGCCGCCGAGAGCGCCGGGCGGGGCGCGGCCGCCACCGTCAAGCCGGCTCCGGCGGCGTCGCAGTAGCGGCCCTTTTTCAGGGTCGGCGGCGGCCCGCAACTCTGGTAGAGCACGTGGTTCGCCCGACCGGCCCAAACGAGAGACGCCGGATCCGGGACGCGCCGATGGACACGCCCATGACCGACTTCCACCGCATCAAGCGACTGCCGCCCTACGTCTTCGAGCAGGTCAACCGGATCAAGGCCGCCGCCCGCGCGCAGGGCGCCGACATCATCGATCTCGGCATGGGCAACCCGGATCTGGACGCGCCGAAGCACGTCATCGCCAAGCTGTGCGAGACGGCCGGGCGGCCGCGCACGGATCGCTACTCGGCCTCCAAGGGCATCGCGGGCCTGCGCAAGGCCCAGGCGGGCTATTACCAGCGGCGCTTCGGCGTGACCCTGAACCCCGACACCCAGGTGGTGGCGACTCTCGGGTCCAAGGAAGGGTTCGCCAACATGGCCCAGGCGATCACCGCGCCAGGCGACGTCGTGCTGGTGCCGAACCCGAGCTACCCGATCCACGCCTTCGGCTTCCTGATGGCCGGTGGCGTCATCCGCTCCGTGCCGGCCGAGCCGACGCCGGCGATGTTCCCCGCCCTGGAGCGGGCCATGCGCCACTCGATCCCGAAGCCGGTGGCGCTGGTCGTCTGCTACCCGTCGAACCCGACCGCCTACGTGGCGAGCCTCGACTTCTACCGCGACCTCGTGGCCTTCGCGAAGCAGCACGAGCTGATCCTGCTGTCGGACCTCGCCTACGCGGAAGTCTATTTCGACAACAACCCGCCGCCCTCGGTGCTGCAGGTGCCCGGCGCTATCGACTGCACGGTGGAGTTCACCTCGCTGTCGAAGACCTACTCGATGGCCGGCTGGCGGATGGGCTTCGCGGTGGGCAACGAGCGCCTGCTCGCGGCGCTCACCCGGGTGAAATCCTACCTCGATTACGGCGCCTTCACGCCGATCCAGGTCGCCGCGACGGCCGCCCTCAACGGCCCGGACGACTGCATCCACGAGATGCGCAGCATCTACAGGAAGCGTCGCGACGCGCTGGTGGAGTCCTTCGGCAAGGCCGGCTGGACTATCCCGTCGCCCGCCTCGTCGATGTTCGCCTGGGTGCCGATCCCCGAGCGGTACCGGGAACTCGGCAGCCTCGAATTCTCCAAGCTGCTCCTGGAGAAGTCCGACGTGGCGGTCGCGCCCGGCATCGGCTTCGGCGAGTTCGGTGACGAGTACGTCCGCATCGCGCTCGTGGAGAACGAGCAGCGCATCCGGCAGGCGGCGCGCAATATCCGCCGGTTCTTCGACGGCACCGACAAGACGCTGCACAACGTCCTGCCGATGGCCCGGACCGGCTAGACCGGCCCGCGCAAATTGTTGCCGCGGGGCGACAGACGCCGTCAAAGGTGTCGGCGCCCCGCGCCGGCGCTTGTCAGCGCGGGGCGCGATGGCCAGGGTCAGGTGCGGGGGTCTTCCCGCGTCCCGAGTCTCGCATGCGCCGCCTGAACCTCATCGCCGCCCTGCTGCTCGCCGCCGCGGCCTCGGCCTGCGCGCCGAACCCGATCATCGCCCGGGACCCGATCCCTGCGCCAGGGCCGGCGGACGTGTACGCGTGCGACTCGAAGCCGTTGCCGGTCAACGCCTTCACGACCGATTGCCGCCCCGTCCCGGCGAGCCCGCAGGTCGTGCTGCGCGCGCGGGGCTGAACCCGCCCGGAATTTCGGTAACCGGTCGATTCGGACGGGCCGGACAAGCCGCCCGCGATCAGCTAGACTGTAGGCCAGATGCCGGCCCGCCCGGCCCCCTGACGGAGCATCGCGTGAGCACCAAGACCCTGATCGCCGCCGGATTGCTCGCCCTCCTGGCGGGGCAGGGCGCCTCGGCCTCCGACGCCGCATACCCGCCGGCGCCCTACCAGCCCCGAGCCTTCGTGTTCACCGCCCCGAACGGCCCGACGGTCCTGCAGACCGAGGGCTGCTGCCAGGTGGTGGTGCCGCCGGGCCGGCCCGATCTCGCCCAGCCCGCCGTGCCGGTGGCCGAGGTGATGAACGGCGGCGGCTTCGGCTACACCGGGTTCGACTACTACAACGACCAGATCACCGAGGGGCGGTTCGGCGCGCGCAAGCGGCCGCGGGAGTACGTGATCGCTCCGTCCTACATCGTGCCGCCGCGCTACTGAGCCGCCGGGCGTTCCGGGGCCTCAATCCTTCTGCGGATCGTGGCCCCAGTTCATCAGCGACATCCGCCACGGGGAGTCGGGGTCCTTCCGGGCCTCGCCGCCCTGCTTGAGATGGCGGTGGACGTAGCCCACGACCTTGCGCATGGCGGCGTAGTCGTCGTCCGTCAGGTCGGCCTTCTTGGTGTCCTTGATCGCCAGGATCCGCCGGCCCATCTCGTGCCCGGTCGACTCGCCGCCGTCCTTCTTCTGGCCGACCTCCCGGCTCGCCGCGCTGTCGAGGTGCTTCTTCAGCGCCGCCGGCGTCATGTTGACGGCCTCGTTGAAGTCCTTCCACGTCGCCGCGTGATCGTCCGCCATCCGCCTGCCTCCCGGGCCGTGTCGCTCGTCCCCGACAACGCGCCCGAGGCTCGCCGGCTCGCCGCCATCCCTGCGGTCGGGCGCCGCACGGGCAACGGGCGACGCGGCGGGCGACGTGGCGGGCGACGTGGCGGGGAAGCGTTTACAGGCCGGGTCCCGGGGGGTATCACCCCGACCCGACGAGCTTCCATTCTCTCCCCACACCCCATTCCCGAAAAGCCAGATGCGCGCCGAGATCGAGCAAGCCTCGGATGCCGCCAAGCAGTCTATAGGGCTGCTGAGGAGGCATCTTTGACTGGGATACAGTCGATAAACGCCTCGCGGAGCTGAACGCGGCTTCCGAGGACCCCGACCTCTGGAACGACGCCGAGGCCGCCCAGAAGGTCATGCGCGAGCGCCAGCAGCTCGACGAGGCCGTCACGGCGATCAAGAAGCTCGAGCGCGACCTTGAGGACGGCGCCACGCTGATCGAGCTCGGCGAGATGGAGGGTGACGAATCCTCGATCCGCGAGGGCGAGGCGGCGATCCTCGCCGTCGAGAAGGAGGCCGCGAGCCGGCAGGTCGAGACGCTTCTGTCGGGCGAGGCCGACGGCTTCGACACCTATCTCGAGGTCCATGCCGGGGCCGGCGGCACCGAGAGCCAGGACTGGGCCAACATGCTCCAGCGCATGTATGCCCGCTGGGCCGAGCGCCGGAAGTACAAGGTCGAGGTCGTCGAGATGACCGACGGCGAGGAGGCCGGGATCAAGGGCGCCACGCTCCTGATCAAGGGCCACAACGCCTACGGCTGGCTCAAGACCGAGTCCGGCGTGCACCGTCTGGTCCGGATCTCGCCCTACGATTCCAGCGCCCGGCGGCACACCAGCTTCGCCAGCGTCTGGGTCTATCCGGTGATCGATGACCGGATCGAGATCGAGATCAAGGAATCCGACTGCCGGATCGACACCTACCGGTCGTCCGGCGCCGGCGGCCAGCACGTCAACACCACCGACTCGGCGGTGCGCATCACCCACAACCCCACCGGGATCGTGGTGGCGTGCCAGCAGGAGCGCTCCCAGCACAAGAACCGGGCGACCGCCTGGAACATGCTGCGCGCCCGCCTGTACGAGCTGGAGCTGAAGAAGCGCGAGGAGAAGGCCAACGCCGAGGCCGCCGCCAAGACGGATATCGGCTGGGGCCATCAGATCCGGTCCTACGTGCTGCAGCCGTACCAGCTGGTGAAGGACCTGCGCACCGGCACCCAGTCCACCGATCCGGACGAGGTGCTCGACGGCGACCTCGACCCGTTCATGGAGGCCTCGCTCGCGCAGCGGGTCTACGGCGGCGTTGAGGCGGTCGAGGATATCGACTGAGGCGGCGTGAGCTGCCTCCCCGTCATCACGAGCGCAGCGAAGTGACCCAGGGCGGCGCGCGATCGATCAGCGTGGCGCGACCCTGGATCGCTTCGCTCCGCTCGCAATGACGGCGGTGCTGACAGAGAGCGCCGTTGAGGCCAAAGGATGAGCGCCGGGGGCGCCCATCCTCCCACGCCTCTCAATACCCCAGCGCCGCCCCGTCCTTGCGCGGGTCGGATCCGGCCGCCAGCGTGCCGGCCTTGCGGTCGATCCAGATGACCTGCCCCCCGCCGAGCGGCAGCGGCGCGCGGATCGCCGGGTGGCCGCGCTCGACCAGCCCCGCCATCACGGCGTCGGAGATCCCGCCCTCCACCTCCAGGCTGCCGCCGTAGGCGAAGCTGCGCGGGGCATCGAGGGCCTCCTGCACGTCGAGGCCCCGGTCGAGGAGGCCCGACAGCAGCTCGACATGGCCCATGGCCTGGTAATGGCCGCCCATGACGCCGAACGGCGCGACCGCCTGCCCGTCCTTCATCAGCATGCCGGGGATGATCGTGTGCATCGGCCGCTTGCCCGGGCCGACGCTGTTCGGGTGGCCGCCCTCCGTGCGGAACGACAGGCCGCGATTGTGCAGCAGTACGCCGCTCTCGGGCGCCAGGATGCCGGAGCCGAAGCCCTGGAAGATCGAGTTGATCAGCGACAGCGCGTTGCCGTCCCGGTCGACCACGCAGAGGTAGACCGTGTCCTTGTGGGCGCGGCCCTCGGCCATCTCGCGGGCGATCTCGGGATAGATCTCCGGCTCGCGGGCCCGGCCCATGTCGATCGCGCCGTGGGCGGCGGCCTTCCAGGCGTCGGAGAGCAGGTGCTCGACCGGCACGTTGGCGAGGGCCGCGTCGCCGAACAGCACGTCGCGGTGATGGTAGCCCTGCTTGCAGACCTCGGCGAAGAGGTGGAGCCGGTCGAGGTCGGAGAGCGCGCCGACGTCGTAGTGCGACAGCACGTTCAGCATCATCAGCGCCGCCAGACCCTGGCCGGCGGGCGGGCACTCGTAGACGTCGTAGCCGCGGTAGCGGGTCGAGACCGGTGCGACCACGTCGGGCCGCGCGGCGGCGAAGTCGTCCAGCGTGTGCAGGCCGCCGAGGGCGTTCAGCCGGCTCACCATGTCCTCGGCGACGGGGCCCTCGTAGAAGGCGCGCGCCCCCGCCTCGGCGATCGCTCGGAGCGTCGCCGCGAGCTTCGGCAGGCGGACGACGCTGCCGATCGTCGGCGCCTGCCCGCCGGGCAGGTAGGTCTCGGCGGCGTGCGGATCCGCGGCGACGCGCTCGGCGCCGCGCAGCCAGTCCCATCCCACCCGCTGCTGGACGACGAACCCGTCCTCCGCGTACCGGATCGCCGGCTGGAGCAGCTCGCTGAGGGAGCGGGTGCCATGCTCGCGCACCAGCAGGTCCCAGGCCGCGACCGCGCCCGGCACCGTCACGGCGTGCGGCGAGGTCGGCGCGATCGCGACGCCGTGCTCGGCGTACCAGTCGGGCGTCGCGGCGGCGGGCGCGCGGCCCGAGCCGTCGAGGGCGATGGGCTTGGTGGCGCCCGCGGGGGCGTAGAGCGCGAAGCAGTCGCCGCCGATCCCGGTCATCAGCGGGTCGACCACGCACTGCACGGCCACCGCCGCGATACCGGCATCGACGGCATTGCCGCCCGCGCGCAGCACCTCGATGGCGGCGAGCGTCGAGAGCGGGTGCGAAGTCGCGACCGCGGCGTTGGCGGCGTAGACCGGGGATCGGCCGGGGGCGGAGAAGTCTCTCACGGGATGTCCTGCTCTGCTGGGCGACTTAAAGAATCACCGCTTGATGCATATCGCCACCTCGGGATGAGGCGGTGACGGAGATGACGGCGCGGCCTCGTCCATGACGGATGGCTTCGTCGCCTCGTCTTTGCGAGCGCAGCGAAGCAATCCAGCCGCAACGCTGGGCAACCTCGCGCTGCCCTGGGTCACTTCGCTGCGCTCGTGATGACGGCGGAGGCCGGGCTGACCGGTTGTTCCGATCGAGGATCGCCTGGACGATCACGCGTGCTGCCCTCTCGGCAGCGCCACCCAGTGCCCCGGCGCCACCTCGGTGAGCGGCCCGTCGGGCGGCTGATCGTGGCCGGCGAGGTCCCGCGCGGCGAGGCGGGCGCGCTCCTCGGCCGGGTGCGGCACCGGCACCGCGGCGAGCAGACGGCGCGTGTAGGGGTGGCGCGGATCCTCGTAGAGCGCGTCGGCCTCGGCGAGCTCGACGATCCGCCCGCGCCAGAGCACCGCGACCCGGTGGCAGAGGTAGCGCACCATGCGCAGGTCGTGCGAGATGAACAGGTAGGACAGGCCCATCTCGTCCTGCAGGTCCTGCAGCAGGTTCACCACCTGCGCCTGGATCGAGACGTCGAGCGCCGCGATCGGCTCGTCGGCGACGATGAAGCTGGGCTTCAGGGCGATCGCCCGGGCGATGCAGATGCGCTGGCGCTGGCCGCCCGAGAACTGGTGCGGGTAGCGCCCCATGAACCGCGGATCGAGCCCGACCCGCTGGAACAGGGCGGCAACCGCCTCCCGCCGCTCCGGGCCGCGCATGTCCCGCCGATGCAGCTTGAACGCCTCCGCGACATACTCGCCGGCGCTCATCCGCGGGTTGAGGGCCGCGTAGGGATCCTGGAACACGGTCTGGATCCGCGCGCGCATCTTGCGCATGGCGCCCGCCGAGAGCTTGGCGAGGTCGGTGCCCTCGAAGGCGATCGTGCCCGAGGTCGGCGGGTTGAGCATGGTCACGGCCCGGCCGATGGTCGATTTGCCGGAGCCGGACTCGCCCACGAGGCCCAGGGTCTCGCCGGGGCGGATGTCGAAGCTCACGCCCTCGACGGCGCGGAACACCGCGCCCTTGCCGCCCCACCAGGAGCGGAGGGGATAATGCTTGGACAGGTCGCGCACCGATACGACCGGCTGCTGCGACGCGTTCATCGCGCGGCCTCCTCACCCAGGAGCTTCGGCAAATCGTACCAGGCGGCGACGAGGTGGCCCGGAGCGGCGCCGGGCGCCTGCGCCAGGGGCGGCATCTCGGCCCGGCAGCGCGGCGTCGCGTAGGCGTTGCGCGGCGCGAACGGGTCGCCCGGCGGGAGATGGCGCATGTCCGGCGGCGCGCCCTCGATCTGGTGGAGGCGCCGCCGCCCGGCGCGGCCGCCGGAAAGATCCGGCAGGGACCGCAGCAGGCCGAGCGTGTAGGCGTTGCGGGGATCGGCGAAGATGTCGTCGACCGGGCCGCGCTCCAGGATCCGGCCGGCATACATCACCTGCACGGTGTCGCTGATGCCGGCCACCACGCCGAGGTCGTGGGTGATCCAGATGATCGCCATGCCGAGCTCGCGCTTCAGCTCCTGCACCAGGGCGACGATCTCGGCCTGGACGGTGACGTCGAGCGCCGTGGTCGCCTCGTCGGCGATCAGAAGCTTCGGCCGGCAGCTCAGGCCGATCGCGATCATCACGCGCTGGCGCTGGCCGCCGGAGAACTCGTGCGGGTACTGGTCGAGGCGCGCGGCCGCGTTCGGGATGCGCACGAGGTCGAGCAGCTCCCGGGCCCGGGCGCGGGCCGCGCGGGCGTCGAGGCCGAGATGGATGCGCAGCGGCTCGACGATCTGCGCCGCCACGGTCATGCCGGGGTTGAGCGAGCTCATCGGGTCTTGGAACACGAAGCCGATCGCGCCGCCGCGGATCTTGCGCAGGTCCCGCTCCTTCAGGGCGAGGAGGTCGCGCCCCTCGAACAGCACCTGCCCGCCGGTGATGCGGCCGGGCGGGCGCGGGATCAGGCCCAGCATGGCCAGCACGTGCACGCTCTTGCCGGAGCCGGACTCGCCGACGATCCCAAGCGTCTCGCCCTCGTGCAGTGTGTAGGACACGCCGTTGACCGCGTGGACCGCGCCGCCGTCGGTGTCGAAGGCGACCGCGAGGTCGCGGACGTCGAGGAGGGGCTTCGTCATCGCGGCCGTCATGTGCGCTGCCTCGGATCGAGGGCGTCCCGCAGGCCGTCGCCGAACAGGTTGAAGGCGAGCACCGCGAGGAAGATCGACAGGCCGGGCCAGATCGCCATCCAGGGCGCCTCGTCCATGAAGTTCTTGGCGGTGTTGAGCATCGCCCCCCAGGACGGCTCGGGCGGCTGCTGACCGAGGCCGAGGAACGAGAGGCTCGCCTCCGCGATGATCGCCGCCGCGATGGTCAGCGTCGCCTGCACGAGGATCGCCGGGACGATGTTGGGCAGGATGTGGACCCGGGCGATCCGCCAGGGCGGGTTGCCCATGGCGCGTGCGGCCTCGACGAACTCTTCCGCCGCCACGGCGCGGACCTGCGCCCGGGTCAGCCGGATGAAGGTCGAGGTCGCCGAGAGGCCGATCGCGATCATCGCGTTAATGAGGCTCGGGCCCAGGAAGGCGGCGAGCGCGATCGCCAGGATCAGGAACGGGATCGCCAGCAGCGCGTCGGTGAGCCGGGAGATCGCGCCGTCGATCCAGCCACCCGCGTAGCCGGCGAGCAATCCCAGCGGCAGGCCGAGGGACACCGCCAGCGCCACCGAGACGAGGCCGGCGCCGAGCGAGGCCCGGGTGCCGAAGATGATCCGCGAGAGCACGTCGCGCCCGACCTCGTCACCGCCGAACGGGTGCGCGAGGCTCGGGGGCCCGCGGACGTTGCCCCAGTCGGTGGCTGTCGGGTCGTAGGGAGCGATCCAGGGCGCGAACACCGCCATCAGCACCAGCAGGCCGACGATGACGAGGCCCACGACCGCGCTCCGGCGCGCGCGCAGGCGTCGCCAGAAGGCCGCGAGGGTGCCGGGCTCCTGGATGAGCCCGTTGGCGGGGGCGCCGGACGGGGCGGCCTCCAGGCCGACCGCCTCGGCGCGGGCGATCTCGCTGCCGGTGCTCATGCCCGCCTCAGCTTCGGGTTCACGGCCGCCGCGAGCAGGTCGGCGGCGAGGTTCAGGGCGATGTAGGTGGCGGCCGTGCAGATCACGACGCCCTGCACGGTGGCGAAGTCCCGGTTGAACACCGCATCGACCATCAGCTTGCCGAAGCCCGGCACGGAGAAGACCTGCTCGGTGAGCACCGCTCCGGAGAGGAGCTGGCCGAATTCCAGCGCCCCCAGGGTGATGATCGGGATCGCGGCGTTGGGCAGGGCGTGCCGCAGAGTGACCCGCAGCGGCGAGACGCCCTTGGCGCGCGCGGTGCGGACGTAGTCGGAGCCGAGCACGCCGAGCATCGCCGCGCGGGTGTGGCGCATCATCACCGCCGCGATGGCGTTGCCGAGCACGAAAGCCGGCATCGCCATGGCGGCGAGGTTCTCCGACAGGCTCTCGAAGGGCGAGACGTAGCCCGAGGCCGGCAGCCAGCCGAGCTCCACCGAGAACAGCAGGATCAGCAGGATCCCGAGCCAGAAATTCGGCACCGACAGGCCCCAGAGGGCCACGCCGTTGGCGATCGTGTCGGCGGCCTGCCCGCGCTTGACCGCCGAGAGCACGCCCATCGGCACGCCGATGGCCAGCGCCACCAGCATGGCGAGGCAGGCGAGTTCGAGCGTCACCGGCAGCTTCTCGACGATCAACTCGGAGACCGGCTTCTGCAGCCGGATCGACTCGCCGAGATCCCCCCGCAGCACGCCGCCGGCCCAGTAGGCGTAGCGCACCGGCAGGGGCTCATCGAGGTGGTATTTTTCCCGGATGAACGCGATCACCTGCGGATCGCGCTCCTCGCCGGTGAGCGCCGTGGCGACGTCGCCCGGCAGCAATTGCTGCAGGGCGAAGATGATCATCGAGGCGAGGATCAGGGTCGGGACCGCCAGGGCAAGGCGCCGTGCCAGAAACCGCAGCATCAGTTCAGCTTCAGCCCGGTGAAGCGCACGAGCCCGTCCGGGTAGGGCACGAAACCCGTGATCTTCTGGCTGTAGGCCCAGAGCAGCTTGCGGTGCAGGATGTAGATGCCCGGCCGGTCCTTCAGGACCTGATCGGCCAGGGCCTTCCAGGCAGCCTTGCGCTTGGCCGGATCCACCGTCCCGCGCTCCGCCTGGAGGGCCGCGTCGGCTTCCGGGCTGCAGTACTTGGGATAGTTCAGCGCCGCCTTGCAGGCCAGGAAGCTGAACGTGTTGCCGTCCGGGTCCGAGCGGCCGCTCCAGGAATAGAGCTGCGCCTCGTAGTTGCCCTTGTCGGCGGCATCGAGCGCGGTCGTGAAGTCCACGGCCTGGATCTTCACGTCGAAGCCGGCCTCCTTGGTCATCGCCTGGATCACCTGGCCGACCTGCGGCGACTCGCTGTTGGCGTAGACGGTCAGCGTGATCTGCGGGTTCGGCTTCCCGGCCTCGGCCAGCAGCGCCTTGGCCTTGGCGACGTCCCGCTTCGGGATCGGGTACTCGGCGACGTAGTTCGGGTTCTTCGGGTTGACCCACTGGTTCCCGGCCAGGAACTCGCCGTTGTAGACCACCTGATTGATGGCGTTGCGGTCGATGGCCGCCTCGAACGCGGCGCGCACCTTCGGGTCGGAGACCGGCGAACCGGACTTGTGGGGGTTGAACAGGATCTCCTGGAAGCCGAGCTCGTAGGTTGAGTCGAGCTTCAGCTTGGCGTCACGCTTCACCTGTGCCACGTCGGTGGGGGCGAGGCGCTCCAAGAGGTCGAGCTGACCCGCGCGGAGGTTGGTGAGCCGCACGGTGGCGTCAGGGATCGGCCGGTACTCGATCCGCTGGATGTGGATCGCGTCCTTGTTCCAGTAGTCGGGGAAGCGCTCGACCACGATCCGGTCCTGCGGCACCCGCTCGACGAACTTGTACGGACCGGCGCAGACCGGCGCGGAGGCGAATTTGTCGCCGAGCCGCTCGGCGGCCTTGGGCGAGACCATCATGCCGGCTCGGTCGGTGAACTGCGCCAGCAGCGGCGCGAACGGCTGCTTCAGGTTGATGCGGAAGGTCAGGTCGTCGACCACGTCCACGGAGTCGATCGGCGCGATCTCCGAGCGGCGCTGCGAGCCCGGCATATTCATGTGCCGCTCGATCGAGAACTTGGCGGCGGCGGCGTCGAGCTTCTCGCCGTCGTGGAACAGCACGCCCGGACGCAGGTGCATGGTCAGCGCCTTCTCGTCGGGCGACAGCTCCCAGGAGGTGGCGAGCTGCGGCACCGGTTTCAGGTCCGGGCCGATATCCACGAGCTTGTCGCACAGCGCGGCGAACACCATCCGGCTCGCGAAGGTCCGGGCGAGCGTCGGGTCGAGGGCGTCCGGATCCTCCATCATGCCGTAGCGCAGGGTCTGCGCGGCGGCGGGCCCGGTGAGGGCGAGCCCGGCGAGGAGACAGGCGGCGTAACGCAACATGAGACCGATCCGGGTGGAGGCGGGAGAAGCGGAGCGGACCGGCCGGTCCGCTCCGGAGGCGGCCGGCAGTGTTGCGCGGCCGTTTGGCATGCACAATCCCAGGCAGCATCCATGCCATACAATCAGGATGCATCTTTTATTCAATCCGCGCCGCGAGCCTCTGAGGCCGCCGTTTCGAGCCGGCCGGCGGCGTTCGATGACGGCGCGACAGCGCCAAGGTCGAGATCGGCCTTCGACCAGTTCCGTGAGCGCCGGATCTGCGGTGCGACTTAGATCGGGATAAGTCCAATTTTACGCATTGCTTGAACAGGCCAGAAGAAACTTCGGCCCCAGAAGGTCGCCGATGTATTCTTTATGATGATGCGGGTGTGATGGTCCGGCGGCACATCGTCATGTTGCCCGCGTTGTGCTGGAACCAGCGGCGTCGCGATTTCTACGCCGTGACCGCCGACGTCTCGACCGAGGGCATCCGGTTCCGCTCCTCGTCGCTCCTGGTGCCGGGTGAGCATCTCACCTGCAGCATCCGCCATATCGGCACGCTCGAGGCCCGCATCGCCCGCGTCGCCGGTCAGGAGTTCGTTGTCTGTGTCCGCGGTGGGCGCGCGACTCTCACTGACGTTGCCCGTCAGTTCGTGACGCTGGCAAAGGCCCAGGACCTGCAACCCGAACCGATCCGCGCGCACCGTCGGATCGTGCCGAAGCAGAAGATCGTCCAGATCACCACTGCATCGGGCGAGGCCCTCCAGGGACACGTCCTCAACGTTTCGGCCTCCGGCGTCGCCCTGCTCGTCGACCACGCGCTGGAGATCGGGGCGATGATCCGCGTCGGGCGAAAGACCGCCACCGTGATGCGCCACTTCACCCACGGTGTCGGGGCCGCCTTCTCGGAGCCGTTCGCGCCGTCCGCGGTCCACGAAGCGATGTCGCTCTGAGGGCCGCCCGCGGATCCGGGCGCCGCCGCGGAGCGGCGATCATCGGCCACCCGCCCCTCGCAGAGGCGGCGGAAGGGCGCTACAACTTCGCGGGTCCAGCGAAGGATCACCGATGAAGCGACCGCTCTCCGCCCGTTCCGCCACATCCCTGGCGCTCCTGCCGGCCGCACTCGCCCTGCTGCCCCAGGCGGCCTTCGCCCATCCGGGGCACGGCACCGCGACGGGCGCGGAGGCGGGGTTCCTCCATCCGCTCCTGGGCGCCGATCATGTTCTCGCGATGGTCGCGGTCGGCCTCCTCGCCAGCCTGCGCGGCGGACGGGCGCTCTGGGCGCTGCCCCTGTCGTTCCTGGGGTTGATGAGCGTGGGGGCGGGGCTGGGCATGGCCGGCGCGGTGCTGCCGCATGTCGAGCTCGGGATCGCGCTGTCCATCGTCGTGTTCGGCCTCGCCGCCATCGTCGGCCTGCGCGCGCCGGTGGCCCTGCTGGCTGCCCTGGTCGGCGTCTTCGCGGTGTTCCACGGCTACGCCCACGGTGCCGAGATGCCCGAGACCGCCTCCGGCCTGTCCTTCGGCCTCGGGTTCCTCGCGGCCACGGCGCTCCTGCACGCCGCGGGGATCGGACTCGGCGCCGCGGCGTCGCGGATCGGAGCGACGCGGGCCGCCCCGGCCCTCGGTGCCGGCCTCGCCGCGGCCGGTCTCGCGCTGCTGGCGCTCCCCGCCTGAGCGCCGTACCCGACCCGCTCCGGAGCCCCGCCCGGGCCGCGGGCGCGGCGCCCCGGCTGAGCATCCGCATCGATCTCGGGCCGGGGCACCGCCTCGGCCCCGGCAAGGTGCGGCTCCTGGAGATGATCGCCGAGCACGGTTCCATCGCGGGCGCTGGCCGCGCGCTGGGCATGTCGTACCGCCGGGCCTGGCTGCTGGTCGAGGCGATGAACACCGGCTTCGGTCGCCCCGTGGTCGAGGCGCAGACCGGTGGCCGGGCCGGCGGGGGCGCGCGCCTCTCGGCCTTCGGCGCCGACGTGGTGCGGCGCTACCGGGCCGTGGAGGCGGCCGCGGAGGCGGCGGCCGCGCCGTTCCTGATCTGTCTGGGACAGGCCGGGGACGCGTAACCGGGCCGGGCACGGGCGCGAACCCGGATGCGATGTCACAGGCCCTCGTGGGCTGACATCCCATCATCCCGCCCCACGTCCAGCCGGTCGCGACAATCCCGGCACCAGGAAGAGAACCCCCATGGCAAAACTCACGACGCTCGCCCTGATGGGGCTGCTGGCCGTCACCACCGGTGCGCAGGCGGCGCCGAAGGTCGAGCGCCTGCGCGGGACCGTCGAGGCGGTCGCGGGCGGCGGCTTCACGCTGAAGACACGGGACGGCGCGTCGGAGACCGTGGCGCTCGCCCCCGACGCCAAGGTTTCCTGGGTGGTCCCGTCGAGTCTCGACGCGATCAGGGACGGGGTCTTCATCGGCACGGCCACGAAGGGCGAGCCGCCGGTGGCCCTGGAGGTGGTGCTGTTCCCCGAGGCGATGCGCGGCACCGGCGAGGGACACTACGACTGGGACATGATCCCCGACCACACCGCGGGCGGGGCGCCGGTGCGGAGCGCCATGACCAACGGAACCGTGAAGGCGGACGTGCGCTCGACCGCTCCCGACGCGCCCCGTGTGAAGAGCGCGATGACCAACGGGACGGTCAAGGCGAGCCGCGGCGGGGCGGAGCGGACCCTCACGGTCGATTACGGTCAGGGCCAGTCGCTGCAGATCCTGGTACCGCCACAGGCGCCGGTCGTCAGCTTCGAGCCCGCCAGCGCCGCGGCCGTAGCGCCCGGCGCCAAGGTCTTCGTGATCGCCGCGCGCGGGGACGACGGCCGCATCACGGCGCGGCGCGTCGCCGTCGGAAAGGACGGGCTGACGCCGCCCATGTAAGGCGCCCGTCCGGCGCCGGCGAATCGGCTGGGACGGCGTGAGCCGCCCGGTCCCGGGTCGGGGCCGGGCGAAAGGCTGCCCGTCGGCGCGGCAGCTCAGCCGCTCAGGACAGCATTCGTGCACATTCGGCGGACCGTTGCCGACTAAAGCGCCCCGAGAATGTTGCCAGGCCGCAACATCGCGCTGGAACTGCCAAGGCAGCCGCGAATCCTCGTTGCTCGCGGAAACCCGTTCGCACATGGTGATCGTGCACGGGGGCATCGCCAAGCGAGAGCCCGCAGGAGCCTGCCACCTAAGACGCAGGCCAAACCTACAGAACGTGCGGCTAGACCCGGATAACCGGGCAGGTCCGCATCATTGGGTCTCGAAGCTTTGGAGATGTCTATGAAGCTCTTGAAGAGCTCATTGCTCGGGTCTGCTGCTGCGTTCGCGGCGGTAGGCGCAGCCCACGCCGCCGACCTCCCTGTCAAGAAGGCGGTCCCGATCGAGTACGTTCGCGTCTGCGGCGCCTACGGCGCCGGCTTCTTCTACATCCCCGGCACCGACACCTGCCTGCGTCTCTCCGGCCGCGCCCGGTTCGAGGGCGGCTACATGACCAGCTACTC